>JANLTS010000336.1:0-14191 GCA_031363045.1 Hyphomicrobiales bacterium | reverse complement strand
CATAGGAGCCCTTGTCGGCGATGATCAGAGTGCGCTCGAACTGGCCGGTGTTCTTGGCGTTCATGCGGAAATAGGTGGACAATTCCATCGGGCAGCGCACGCCCGGCGGCACGTAGACGAAGGAACCGTCGGAGAACACCGCCGAATTCAGTGCCGCATAATAATTGTCGCCCTGCGGTACCACCGAGAACAGATATTTCTTCACCAATTCGGGGTGTTCGCGCAGTGCTTCGGAGATCGAGCAGAAGATCACGCCGGCCTTGGCGAGTTCGGCTTTGAAGGTGGTGACGACGGAGACACTATCGAACACCGCGTCGATGGCGACTTTGCCGGATGCATATTCGCTGCCTTCGTCATCAAGTTCGCTCTTCTCGCCCTGCTTCCGCACACCAGCGAGGATTTCCTGTTCCTTCAACGGAATGCCGAGCTTGGCATAAGTTTCGAGCAGCTTGGGGTCGATCTCGTCGAGGCTCTTGGGCGACGCCATGCTTTTGGGCGCGGCATAGTAATAGAGGTCCTGGAAGTCGATCTTCGGATAATGCACCTTGGCCCAGGTGGGCTCATCCATCTGCAGCCAATGCCGATAGGCTTCGAGGCGGGCGTCCAGCATCCACTGCGGTTCGCCTTTTTTGGCCGAGATGAAATGGACGATGTCCTCGTTCAGGCCTTTCGGCGCGAAATCCGATTCGATGTCGGTGGTGAAGCCGTATTTATACTTGTCGACTTCGATGTCCTTGACGAGTTCGATGGTGTCGAGGTCAGCCATTGCCAAGTCCTGTTCTCTTCAGTTCGTCATGGCCGGGCACCGTCCCGGCCATCGCCGCAGTGACTGGCGGGCGGGAGATGCCCGGAACAAGCCCGGGCATGACGAAGTTATTGGTTCGGGCCTTGTGGCGGGCAAGAATCTTGCGCCACACGGCGATGAAGTGATTGATGTGTTCGGATGTGGTGTCCCAGCCAAGGGATACGCGGATGGCGGCACGGGAGATTTCAGGGGCAACGCCCATTGCTGCCAGCACATGCGATTTCGCCACCTTGCCGGAGGAACAGGCGGAACCTGATGAGACGGCGATGCCTTCGAGATCGAAGGCCATCAGCAGGGTTTCGGCATTGAGGCCGGGCATGGCGAAGCAGGTGGTATTGGGGAGGCGGTCAACCGCAGCACCGAAGATAACCACGTCTTCAAGCGAAGATTCTAGTTCGTCGCGCAAGGCTTTGACGGTGCTCATGTTTTCCGAAGCGACGGCACCGAAACCGGCGATGCTGACGAGATTTTCGGTTCCCGCCCGGCGGCGCAGTTCCTGGCCGCCTCCATGGATCAGCGGTTCCAGCGCCAGGCCATCGCGAATGACCAGGGCGCCTGCCCCCAATGGACCGCCGAGCTTGTGGGCCGAAACTGTCATCAGATCGACGCCCAACAATCCGAAATTGACCGGGATCTTGCCCAGCGCCTGCACCGCATCGGTGTGCACCAGCGCGCCGTGCGACTGTGCGAGCGCAACGACATCGCGGACTGGTTGAATGACGCCGGTCTCGTTGTTGGCGAGCATGACGCTGACCAGCGCCTTCGGACCAGCGAGGCGCTTTTCAAGGTTGGCCAGATCAATAACGCCGTTGCCATCGACCGGGATCAGCGACAGCGGCTTGCCGCTGGCCTTGGCGGCCTCCAGCACCGAGGGATGCTCGATGGCAGAGACAATGAGGCGTTCCACTGGAGCGCCCTTCAGTGCCCAGTTGTTGGCCTCACTGCCACCACTGGTGAATGCCACCATCGGCGCGATAACGCCCACGGCGCGCACCACCTGATCGCGGGCGTCTTCCAGCATTTGGCGGCTGCCGCGGCCCTCGGCATGGACCGATGAGGCGTTGCCGGTCATTTCCATGGCGCGCAGCGTCGCCGCCTTCGCGGAAGTGCGAAGCGGGGACGTGGCGTTATGGTCGAGATATGTCCTCACGCAAACGACCTCGGTTCGGCCTTCACGTGGCGCTCCTTGGACTGCTTGATCGAGGCAGCGAGCGCCAGGTTGCGCTTTTCCACCACGTCTTCCAGCGTGATCGATGAAAGGAAATTGATCATCTGGCGGCCAAGAGACGACCACAGGTCATGGGCGTTGCAGCGCTGGCCCCTGACGCAGCCTTCAACCGCATCGCCGGTGCAGCGGGTGAGCTGCAACTCTTCGTCAGCTGCCAGAATGATATCGGAAATCGGCGTATCATCGGCGCCGCGCGCCAAGCGGTAACCACCACCGGGGCCGCGCGCGCTGTCCACCAAGCCGGCCTTGCGAAGTTTGCCGAACAGCTGCTCCAGATACTCCTGGCTGATCTCCTGACGGTCGGCGATCTCGGCCAGCGATACGGGTTCCCCTTGGGAATGCGTGGCGATATCGATCATCGCCATCACGGCATAACGGCCCTTGGTGCTCATTTTCATGGCGTCTTTACCGGTCCCGGTGCACGAAGTTCTTGATTTTCAACCCCGCACCCGTGCTAAAGGCGAGGTCCGCTGGGGGCCACGCGCCCACCAGTTTTGAATAATTCTAAACAGGGATATAGAAAGCCCGAGTGCTGGAGTCAATTATTCGGTGGGTTTCCACCGAAGGATTCCGCCGGTTTTCCCCGATGAGGACCATGGTTTATGCCAGAAGTGATTTTCAGCGGACCCGCCGGGCGGATCGAAGCGCGCTACCACCATTCCAAGGCGGCGGGTTCGCCCATCGCCATCGTGCTGCACCCGCACCCGACGTTTGGCGGCACGATGAACAACCCCATCGTCCACACGCTGTACCAGATGTACCAGAGCCGCGGCTTTTCGGTGTTGCGCTTCAACTTCCGGGGCGTTGGCCGCAGCCAGGGCATTTTCGAGAATGGGGCTGGCGAATTATCGGACGCCGCGTCGGCGCTGGACTGGCTGCAGAGTTTCAACCGCGAAGCCAAGATCTGCTGGATCGCCGGGGTTTCCTTCGGTGCCTGGATTTCGATGCAGCTGCTGATGCGGCGCCCGGAAATTGGCGGTTTCATCTCGGTGGCACCGCTGGCCAAGCACTATGACTTCTCCTTTCTCGCCCCCTGCCCGGCATCTGGCCTGTTCATCAACGGCGACAAGGACACGGTGACATCACCCGAAGCCGTGCACAGCCTGGTGGCAAAGCTCAAGACGCAAAAGGGCATCGCCGTCGAGCACCGGGTGATTGCCGGGGCTAACCACTTCTTTCAGGACAAGGTCGACGAGTTGTCGAAGATCTGCACGACTTATCTCGACAAGAGGTTGGCGGCTGAAGGCCAGATGTAAGGCTTGTCTGCCTTGCAGGTTTTCGGGTGGTTGTGGCCCAAGTGAGGGGCTAAGTCCGTTGCCGCAACGAGAACGCCATGATGCCCCCTGCCTCTGCCAATATTGATCTCCGCGACTGGGGAATGCTTCTTCTGCTCTCGATTATCTGGGGCGGTTCATATGTGTTTATCGGCGTCGCGGTGCAGGAGCTTTCGCCGCTGGTGATCGTCATGGCGCGGGTGATCATCGCGGCGCTGGCCCTGCTGCCGGTGTTGTTGGTCTTCGGCGAGGGATTGCCACGCGACCGCGATACCTGGATCGGCATCGCCGGCATGTCGGTTCTCAACAACATCATTCCCTTCCTGCTGATCGTCTCGGGCCAGACGATGATCGCCAGCGGACTGGCATCGGTCATCAACGCAACAACGCCTTTGTTTGGTGTCATTTTCATCGCACTGGCGGGTGAGGAGCGGTTGGTGGCGCGAAAAGTCATCGGCATTGCGATCGGCATCGCCGGAGTCACCATCCTGAAGGGCGGCTCGCTGCTCGGCGAAGGCAACCAGAGCCTCGGTATTCTGCTCTGTCTCGGCGCAGCGGCCAGCTATGGACTAGGCGGGTTGTGGGCGAGAAAGCGGCTGAAGGGCATAGCGCCGTTGAGCATGGCGACGGGACAGCTTCTGATGTCGTCCGCCGTCATGATCGTGCTGGCCTTTGCCTTCGACCATCCCACAACGCTTCTCGATGCGTCTGCGCGGACCTGGGCTGCCATGCTGGGACTGGCGCTGCTCGCCACGTCGCTCGCCTATATCATATTCTTCCGCGTGGTCGCGCGTGCGGGCCCGGCCAATGTCTTGCTGGTCACCATGATGATTCCGCCGTCGGCGATTCTCATGGGTTACGTGGTGCTGAACGAGACGCTGGAGTTGCGCGAAATCATCGGTGCGCTGATCATCATCGCGGCGCTTGCGATTATCGATGGCCGGGTGCTGCGTCGTCTAGGCTTCGGCAACCAAGCCACCTGAGAGCGGACGCGGTGCCCCTGTTGTGCCCGGAAAGCTGATTGGCAATCCATTGATACAGCGCACCGCCAGATAGGCCCAGGCTTCGGCTTCCATCGAATCACCGTTTAGGCCCAAGTCCTCCGCCACCAGCACGCGTTCGCCCAGCGGTTCGAGAAGGCCGCGGATTTCGCGTATCAGCGTGGGGTTATGGCGGCCGCCGCCGCAGATCACGTAAACCTTGGGACGTTCGGGAAGGTGGCCAATGCCACGCGCAATGGAGGTGGCGGTGAAGTGGGTGAGTGTTGCCGCGCCATCCTGCGGCGACAGACCACCCAGCACCGAAACATCAAAGCCATTGCGATCGAGCGATTTTGGCACTGACTTTTCGAAAAAAGGACTGAGAGCGAGCGCCATGAAGGCCTTAGTGTCGAGCACGCCTTGCGCCGCCAGCGCGCCATCGCGGTCGAAGGGTACATCGGTGTGGTGTTCGCACCAGTCGTTCAGCAGCGCGTTGCCGGGGCCAGTGTCGAAGGCCACAAGCTCGCCGTCCCGCCCGATCCAGGTCATGTTGGCGACGCCGCCGATGTTGACGAAGGCAATGGGGCGAGTTCCAAGACGGGCAGCAAGGGCGCGGTGATAGACTGGGACCAGTGGTGCGCCCTGGCCGCTCGCTGCCACATCAGCGGCCCGCATGTCATAGACGACCTTGCAGCCGGTGCGCTTGGCCAAAGCTTGCCCGTCACCCAGTTGCACCGTGAGACGCAGTTCCGGAAGGTGAATGACGGTCTGGCCGTGAAAACCGATCACGTCGATATTTGAGGGTGTTAGGTTGTTTTGCTGCAAGAACAGTTCAATTGCCTTGGCGTGCCAGTCCGTCAATTCGCGCTCTGCCAGGCCAAGGATGCCGGGACGTGCCGTGCGGTCCGTCAGCATCTTCGCCTCGGAAAGCGCCTCCTGCAGTAACGCCTGCTGTTCGGGCCGGTAGGGATAGGTGGCGGAAGGTCCCCGCTCCACGACGTCCTCGCCATCAGTCACCACCAGCGCGACGTCGATGCCATCGAGCGAAGTTCCCGACATGAGGCCTAAAGCGGTTCGTGGTTTTGACACCTGTTGATCCCGTGGTAAGAGCCGCCACCCTTTCAGAGTGATGCGCGATGAGCCAGTTCAAGTCCGATTTCCTCAACATACTGTCGGCCAGAGGATTCATCCACCAAATCTCCGACCCGGAAGGGCTCGATGCCGCTGCCGTGGCGGGCAAGATCAGTGGCTATATCGGGTTTGATGCGACGGCTGCCTCGCTGCATGCAGGATCGCTGGTGCAAATCATGATGCTGCGCTGGATGCAGAAAACCGGCCACCGGCCGATCGCCCTCATGGGCGGCGGCACCACCAAGATTGGCGACCCGTCGTTCAAGGACGAAGCCCGCAAGCTCCTCACCGTCGAACAGATCGGCGCCAACCTGGCTGGCATCCGCCAGGTGTTCACGCGGTTCCTCAATTTCGGCGATGGCGGCACGGATGCGCGGATGGTCAACAACGCAGATTGGCTGGATCATCTCAACTACATCGATTTCCTGCGTGACTATGGCGTGCACTTCACCATCAACCGGATGCTGAGTTTCGATTCGGTGAAACTGAGGCTCGACCGCGAACAGCCGCTGACCTTCCTCGAATTCAACTACATGATCCTGCAGGCCTATGACTTCCTCGAGCTGTCGCGGCGCGAGGGATGCGTGCTGCAGATGGGCGGCTCGGACCAATGGGGTAATATCATCAACGGCATCGAACTCGGGCGGCGCTGCGACCAGCGCCAACTCTACGCGCTGACGACGCCGCTCCTGACAACTTCGTCTGGAGCGAAGATGGGCAAGACCATGTCGGGTGCCGTGTGGCTCAACGCCGACATGCTGTCGCCTTATGACTACTGGCAATACTGGCGGAACTCTGAGGACGCCGATGTCGGCCGTTTCCTCAAACTCTACACGGAGTTGCCGTTGGACGAGATCGCCAAATTGGCCGCTCTCGGTGGCTCGGAGGTGAATGAGGCCAAGAAGGTGCTGGCCACGGCGGCCACCACCATGCTGCATGGGCGCGAGGCCGCCGAGCAGGCGGCGGAAACCGCGCGGCGCACCTTTGAGGAAGGCCAGAGCGCCGAAGGTTTGCCGACACTGGCGATCGATCTTGATGCCGGAACGGGTGTTCTGGCAGTGTGTGTCGCGGCGGGTTTTGCTTCGTCCAATGGCGAGGCGCGGCGTTCGGTTCAGGGTGGCGCCATCCGGGTGAACGACCAGGCGGTTTCTGATGACAAGTTGAAGCTGACGCGCGCGTTGTGCAACGCCGATGGCGTCATCAAGCTGTCGATGGGCAAGAAAAAACACGTGTTGATCACGGCGCGGTAACTCAGTTCTGTACCTTGTCGCTATTGCTGTTGCGGGTTTGCAGTGGCTGCCCACTGCCGAACTCAAAAAACTTACGCAGGATACCTGGGGCAATGGCGGAGACCGGGTTCATCTGAAACACCGGTTTGTCGATGTTGCCACCCAGAGCGAAGGTGACACCGATTATGCCCTGCCCTTTGCCGTTGGCGATAATATCGCCCACCAGGGGGATGTTGCTGAGCAGTGAGTTCAGTGCATACATCGGTATGATCGTGCCGTTGATATCGACGGCACCGTCAGACTTGCGGATCACGCCTTCGGCGCTGGCGCCCAGTTCGTTGCCTTGTGCCAATGTGTCACCAATGCG
This sequence comes from Hyphomicrobiales bacterium, assembly GCA_031363045.1. Lineage (GTDB taxonomy): Bacteria > Pseudomonadota > Alphaproteobacteria > Rhizobiales > Aestuariivirgaceae > Aestuariivirga. Next base: position 7,177 of record JANLTS010000336.1, on the reverse strand, counting down.
GATGAATTTGTCGTCCGACGTAAACGGCAATGTCAGCTTGGTGAAAGACATAGCATCGCGGCGCGGACCGGATTTTTTCGGTTTGCCCCTGGTATCGAGCTCCGCCAGTGCCGCCTCGTTGCGGACTTCGAAATTGCGCAATACCAGTTTGCCAGTTTTGACCGAGCCGCTCGGATCGTTGGACAGCAGAGCATAAAATTCGATCTGGCCACCGGCGACGCGGGAATAGAGATTGGCGGCGCGGATGGCGGCACCGCCATCACGGCCATTGATGCGCATTTCGCGGCCGCCATCGACGGGCGACACGCGGAACACCACGGGTTGGCCACTGAGGAAGGTTCCTGATATCTCGGCGGTTTCAAGCCGCCCGCGCCTCGCCCGCAAATCGCCGCTGACGCCGGTGATCATCTCGCCGCGGTTGGCGTGAATGCGATCGAGATTGAGCGCGATGCTGATCGGCTTGTCGTCGGGATCGCTCGACTCAGCTCCTGATTTTTTCGTGGCGAACATGCTGCGGATCAGCGGTCGGGCATCGAAGCTATCGCCTTTCAAGCTCACTGATGTGACATCTTCGCCGTTCTTGACCGACATCGAGAAGATGTTCTCGTCCGATAGGCGCATCTCGCTGAACTTGGCCTGGCGGAATCCGCTCCCCTTGCCACCAAGGCTGATTTCACCCTTGATCGACAAGCCGGGTCCCTTAATGACCAGATTCTCCACGCGGCGACCGTCCTTGCCCTTACTGAAATAGGTGAGACTGGCGTTGGTCTTGGCCGTGGCGGGCCGCACCCAGCTGATGGCAGAGATGCGCATGTCGGCTTCAGCGAGGTCGGCCGAAATGTCGACCCGGCCCTCATCGTCACCCAGATCGTTGATCGTCGCCTTGATGCCGATGGGCCCGCGCATGAAGCTGCCGAGATCAATACCGATCTTCTTCCTCTCTTCGCCATCGAGGTTGGCTTCGATGACGGCGGATTGCTTGGCATCAGAACCGGCGGCACGCTGCCAGACGAGCTTCACTGGAATGCCTTCGAGCCTGGCCTTGCCGCTGGCCTTGAGGGCACCCTCGTCCACTGTCAAATCAATCTCGCCATCGGATATATCGATCCCCGGCAGCGCGTCCTTGAGCCCGGTTTTAGAGATGTGAGCTGAGGCATCGACGATGACCCGTGACTTCGGCACATCCTTGATGAGTGGGAGCGACAGCTTCACTTTGACCTTGGCATCGCCTTGCAGTTTTGTCGTGTCGAAGCCGGTGTTGCGAATGAGATTGAGTGAAGGGTTCGACAAATACTCAATCAGCGCCGGAGCGCTGGCTACAAGATCGAGATCGAATTCGGCAAGCGTTTCAGGCGCCAGAATATTACGCGCCAACATGGTGCTTTGGCCCAGCTTGCCGGTCTTGCCGGATGGCAGTGTGACGCCCGCTTCCTTGACCGCGAGGCTGAAATCGTTGTCAATGAGCTTGGCTTCGCCCGAGGCATTGGTGAGCGGTGGCAGGTCGCGGAAGTAAGACGTGGTCACATCCGCCATGCGGAAGGCGAGATTGATGGATTTCTCCGGCAGCCGGTTGTTGGCCTTGGCTTTTGCCAGTGCGCCAACTGCAAGGTTGACCTGGAATTCGCCTTCGGTAATGCGGCCGGTCTTAATGTTCTGATTTACCCAGGCCCGCGTCTTGGGCGCCATGATGGGCGGCCACAATTTCCTGAGCAAATCCGATGAGAGATCGCGGATACGCCCAGACAAGCGAATGCCCGGCGATTCACCACCGCCGATGATTGCACCGCGCACCCGAACCCCGGTATTGCCCGACATGACAACGAGGTCTTCGATATCGAGGCGGGCATCCTCGATTGCCGCCTTGCCGATAAAGTCGATGCGATCGACGGCCACCGGTGTCTGGTTCGATCCTTGTGCATCAATGGCGACATTGCGCGCCTGAAGCGATATCTTCAGGGCCATCAGGCGTCCCTCGGCATCACGAACCGGGAGCACGTTGCCACGCACCTGGGCACGCGAGTTTCCAACCAGAAGGCTTGAGTCGGTCACGATAAGGCTGCCAGTTACCGGATCATAGTCAGCGCGCAACGATCCCTCATCGATGATAATGGGTTCAGCTACGTAGTCCGGAAGGCCGACCTCGCCAGCAGCCGCGCTGAACTCAGCCGTTGCCGTGGTCACCAAGCCGGCTTCAGTGATCTCCGCATCGATCTGACCGGACAGCGGCACATTCACACGCGCCAGTTGCGACAGGGCGAAAATTTCATCCGAGATGTTGGCAGGTATCAGATCGGCAATGCGGAGGCTTACCGAAAACGATTTGGTATCGCGCCGGTAGCTGGCCGACATGTCGGCATGCCAGTTGCCCGGTTGTGAACCGTTCGAGACTTCGGCATTCGAAGCGACGGCGAAACCATAGGGCATGCGCTGGAATACCAAGTCTGCCTTGGGGATCCTCCAGACGGAATCATTGGCTTCGTCAAAGAACCTTATCTCCGCTTCGGCGACGCGGATGGTCTCAATGGCATTGATCGGGCCGCCACCTTCGGCGGATACCGGTTCGCCACTCAAAATCCGGAACAGGCTGGCAACGCCCCCAGCAGGATCGGGCGGCGTATCGACTTTTTCCTGTGCAGACTTGCCAGTGACATCCGCAGTTGGCGTTTCGACCGACACGGACTCGCTTTCCGCCGCGGCGTCGCCAAAGCCAAGTTCGATCTGGCCTTCGATGCTGCGCATGATACGAATCCTGGGGCCGATCAACTCGAGTGACCGGGGCACCACTGCGCCCGAGAAAATTGCCTCTTCATCAATACCGATCGCCGCACGTGGGGCACGGGCGATGAGGTTGCCGTTCGTGTCCTTCATCTCGATATTGCGCAGGCGGAGGTGCGGCACACCGCTTTCGGCACGCTCGATGACGATGCCGCCAACGCTGACCGACATGCCGTCGAGGCTGGCATTGATCTTGTTCTCGATGGTGGCGCGCATGAAGTCGAGCGACACCGGCCCCTGCGACAAGCGAACATAAATGGCAACCGCCGCAATCAGCAGAACGGCCAGAACCGACATGATGCTGTAAGCGGAAACCTTAACCAGCCGCCGCACCGTGTTCCCGTTCCGCTGTCATCAATCCGTCTAACATTTGCCATCTCGATTGCCAGGGCGCAACACGCCATCGGCCGGGACCTCGGCCAATTTGTTCTTTCGCCACCAAACATGGGCTAAAGCGTGGCCATCCACCGCCACCTCGCCAGCCGCAGCGCAAATAGTGGTCTATCGAATGGCATTACGTCAACTCCAAGGCAGAAGTTGCCGCCGCGAACGCCAACCGGGCCAATTCGCCGAGCCAATTCGCCATGACATCATTCCGCACAGGGAGTATCTTTACGCAGTGATTCCGCCGCATCGGGCCAGAAGAGGAAGACCCCAAGATGTTTTTCCGCAAGCAGAAGTCCGCCGGCAACGATAATCGGCCGGGACCATCTGAACCTACCTACATCCGCAACAATTGCATCATTGAAGGCCGTATCGAGACGGCGGGCGAATTGCACATTGAAGGGGTCATACGTGGTTCGGTGCGGGCGGGAACCTGCGTCATCGCCAACAGCGGCAAAGTTGAAGGCGAGGTGATCGCCGACGATGTGATCGTTTATGGTCGCGTGGTTGGCCCGTTGCACGCTACCCACGTGCACCTGCAATCCGGTGCCGTCGTTGAAGGCGACATCAGCAGCGATACGATCGCCATCGATACCGGGGCGCGGCTTTCGGGCGCCGTCTGGCAAGCAAGTCAACCAGATCTGCCGCGCGCCGCAAGCGGGTCCTGGTCCGACGAATCATCGGCCCTGTTCTCCGAGGTTTTATGGCAGGAACGGCAGGACGATGCTTTCCGGCCGTTGAAAGCTATCAAGCCGCGCACGGAGATCGGTTCGCGCCGCTAGACGCGGCGCGCTATCGTCCGGAGACATCAGGAGGAATACACATGCCCAAGGGATACTGGATCGCACGGGTCACCGTGACCGATGCCGATCAATACAAGCACTATGCCGCGGCAGCGCCCGAGGCCTTCAAGAAATACCGCGCCAGCATCCTCGCCCGTGGTGGAGCTTTCGAGCAGATGGAAGGCGAAGGCCGCCCGCGTAATGTGGTGATCGAATTCCCATCGCTGCAGGCGGCGATCGACTGCTACAACTCGCCGGAATACCAGAGCGCCAAAGCCAATCGGGCGGGTGCTGGTATCGCCGAGATCGTTCTGGTCGAGGGCGTCTGATCAGCTGGCGGCGTCCAGCAGACTCAGTTTGCCAAGGGCGGGGAGCTTGATTGCCAGATCGCCCGGATCGATGCCGATTGCGGCTCCAAGGACATTGAGTTCGAAGCCCTCGTCGAGCGCCATGGTGACGCCGAACACGCCCCAGGCCGACACGACGAATCCGGTGCCGCTGGCGGCGCGGACCAATTGCAGCCCAGCGCCGAGATAGTCCTTTCCCACAGCCGCCGGTGGCAGTTCTGTGGCGAAACCCTCAGTGTTGCGCACCACCCAGGCCACGAAACTGTTTGAGTTAGGGCCGGGCCAGGCGATATAGTTTCCGCGCCGGGCATGCGGATAGCGGGCAATGCTCGCCTCAATTCGCGGGATCAGGGCGGCGGCGGACGGGCCTTCGATAACGGTCACGACATAGGGTTTGTTGCCATACCAGAAGGCATCGGCAACGAAGGCATCGCGGCGAACGGGATTGCCCCAACCCACGACATCATAGCGCGTCCATGTGGCGGCACCCTGGGGCTTGAGCACGATTGACATGTGTTCGGCGAAGATCGACTTCCAGCGCCCGGTGCGTGCCGCCAGAATCATTACGCGGGCTTGTGGCGCAGCGCGGGCTTCGCCCAATAATCCGGAAGACGACCATGAGGCACTCCGCCAATCGGCCGGCCAACCGCGGGCCAGCGACACGGCCGTGCCAACCACGATGGGTAGCACCAGGGCAAGGACAACATAGAGGGAAAGCCAGCCGAAAAAGCGCCCGATCATCGGCATTTCACTGGCGGCCGAACGTGGCTGGATCAAGGCGCTTTTCATTGCCGGGAGGCATTGCTATGACCCAAGCCGGAACGGGGACCATGAAGATGAGACTTGCCATTGCCGGAGCAGCCGGGCGCATGGGCCGCGTGCTGACGCGCATCGTGCACGAGACGCCGGTAACGCAAGTTGCAGGCGGACTCGAACCCAAGGGTTCGGCCCATGTGGGCGCTGATATGGGCGGGCTGGCGGGCCTTGGTGATCTCGGCGTGGCGATTACTGACGATCCATTGTTACTGCTAACCAAAATTGACGGCATCATCGACTTCACTGTTCCCGCCGCAACCCTGGCGCTGGCGGAACTCACCGCCCAGGCGCGCATCGTGCATGTGATCGGCACCACCGGCATCGACGAAGCGGGCAACGCCAGGATCAAGGCGGCGGCGCGCCATGCCCGCATCATCAAGTCGGGCAACATGAGCCTCGGTGTCAAGCTGCTGGCGGCGCTGGTGCGCAAGGTGGCGGCCGCGCTCAATGAGGATTACGACATCGAAATTCTGGAGATGCATCACAAGCACAAGATCGATGCGCCATCGGGCACGGCGCTGATGCTGGGCGAAGCCGCAGCACAGGGCCGTGGCATCGTGCTCAAGGATCATTCAGTGCGCTCGCGCGATGGCCACACGGGTGCGCGGGTTGCGGGTGACATTGGCTTTGCGACACTGCGCGGCGGATCGGTGGTGGGCGACCATACGGTGATTTTCGCTGGCGAGACCGAACGCATCGAACTTACGCACAAGGCTTCGAGCCGCGAGATGTTCGCGCGGGGGGCGGTGAAGGCAGCACTCTGGGGTTTCGACAAGAAGCCCGGGCTATATGCAATGACCGATGTTTTGGGAATGGAGTGAACATGAACCGCCTGCTGGTCCTCGTCCGCCATGGACAGAGCGAATGGAACCTCAAGAACCTGTTCACCGGCTGGAAGGACCCGGACCTGACGGCGCAAGGCGTTGCCGAGGCCCATGCCGCAGGCAAGAAGTTGAAAGCCAAGGGCTTCCAGTTCGACGTTGCCTATACTAGCGTGCTGACAAGGGCGCAGCATACGCTTGAGATCATGCTGGGCGAACTGGGCCAGGCAGGTTTGCAGACGATCAAGGACCAGGCGCTGAATGAGCGCGACTATGGCGAGTTGACTGGCCTCAACAAGGACGACGCCCGCAAGAAATGGGGCGAGGAACAAGTGCATATCTGGCGGCGTTCCTATGATGTGCCACCACCCGGCGGCGAGAGCCTGAAAGACACGCTGGCCCGCTCGCTGCCCTATTACATGTATCACATCCAGCCGCTGGTGCTTTCGGGCAAACGCGTGCTGGTGGCGGCGCATGGCAATTCCATCCGTTCACTGATCATGGCGATCGAGGGCTTGACACCCGAACAGATTTTGAAGCGCGAACTCGATACCGGGATTCCGGTGGTCTATCAATTGGGCGCGGACTCGCGGCCGGTCTCGGTGGAGACGCTGGCTTAGCGGATCAAGAGGTGTTCGGGCGAGCCACGTCAAAGGCCAAGCCATGGCATTCGGCGAGCACGCGATCAACCGCGTGAGCGGGGTTGCGGCGGTGGCCCGGTGGCGGGCCAATCCTTAATGGCGAAGCGCGTTTAGGTTGTGCAATTTGCTCCTGCATCGCTTGTCTGCGCACCAACCGCCGCGCCTGCCCCGGCACATCGGCAAGCGCCGACTTCAAGGCCTGGAGTCTGCGGTATAGCCCCAAGGCGCTGACAAACCCGTCGGGCTCCGTCAGTATCGGTGCAACGCCGGGCAGGGTTGAACAATCATGCCGGAACAGCGGAATGCGCGGATCGCCGCCGAAGCCAAAAGCATGAATGCGCGGTTCAAGCCGCGGGCCGAAATCTGCGGGTTGGCGCGAAGCGAAGCGCTGGCGCGGATCGACGAGACGGAATGACATCCTGCTCCGGGCTTTTTGTGGCAACGCCAGTCCTTGCGGCATGGGGCGATAGGGCAAAGGCTTCACCACCAGCCCCCGTGCGGCGATCACGATCAGCCGCCGCAGTGCGGATTCCGCTGGCACCAGTAGCCGCAGCACATGCCTGTGGAGGTATTGGGGAATGCGCTCCGCAATGGCCGTTTCCCCGAGCCCC
>JANLTS010000334.1:0-10352 GCA_031363045.1 Hyphomicrobiales bacterium | reverse complement strand
CATAGGAGCCTTCCCAGCCGGTCGGCCACGAACAACATGGGGTAGGCCGCCTCAGCAAATGCGCTGAGGCGGCCCAGTGTGAGGGCCATACGGAACATCAAGAACTGCATGCGGTCAGTTCCGCGGGGAGATGTCAGCGTGGAACTCTGCCTGCGGCAAGGTGCCAAGAAAGCGTTGGATTTCGGCCGCGCTGATGAGCGTCCGGGTGCCGAGCTTCAGGGCCCTGATTTCTCCTCGTGCGAGCAGACTGAACAGGGTCGAACGCCCGATACCGAGGGTCTTGGCAGCGTCAGACGGTGAAAACGCGAGTTTGAGGACAGTATCGTCCATGATGTGTGTTCCCTCAAACGCGGGGAGTTTCCCTGCGTTTGGACTGGAACATTTCTTCTCAGGGCCTTTTTCAGCTCGCCGGGAGCGAAGGGAGGAAAACTCGTTAGCGCCTGAGCATCATGCATATATTCGCTCTGGTCGGCATGTAGTATGGGTTAGTGGCGATTCAAGGACGTCCAAGTAGATTATTCTACGTTGTCAACCAGTTAGTCGTTTCGTAGGTGCCCGGCATGAAGTATGCCCCCACGCGGGAAGACTGGAAGGACCGAATTCCGAAGCCTGCCGCAAGGCTGCTGATCATCATGAAGACATTCAGCCCCGTCGATTTCGTGTACTGCGCAGATGAGCGTCGAGAATTTCGGCAGCCTGTCGTTCCCAGTCGAGGTCGAACCCGGCGGCGTTCAGATGGCAGCGCAAAGCTTCGTGCAGCGGCTTTCTGGTGTGGAAATCGACCGACCGCGTAGGGCCCGAGTGATGCGAGCCCAAGCCCTTCTACCGACCACGCACGCCGCTCGGCACGAAAAACGTTTGATCCGCTAGCTCGATCAGGCAATCTTGGCGTCGAATGGCAGGCCACCTGGGAATGTCGGACAGCATGCCGCCACCGAGGAGGATTGCCGTGGCCACCGACGTGATGATACGCGAACTTCATGGGCTGGATGAGATTGCGGCGATCTATCCGCTGTACAAGCAAAGCAACCCAGGGCTGGCCGAGGCAGCATTTCACGCGCGCTTGCAGGACATTGTTGCCCAAAACAACTATCGCTGCATCGCCGCCTATATTGGTGACCGGATGGTGGGGGTTTCCGGGTTTTTCACCGGTACGCAGCTTTGGTGCGGGAAGTACGTCGAGGCTGACAATGTCGTGGTCGAGCAAGAGTTGCAAAGCCTCGGCATCGGCACCCAACTGATGGCGTGGATAGAGCTTGAGGGTGAGCGGACGGGATGTTCTCTGTTTCGTATCGCCATGGTCCTGGGCAGGGAACGAACGCATCGTTTCTACAAACGGGCGGGCCTGTTCGACGACGGCCTTCTGATGGTCAAGGCCCTGAGCCGCGGAGTTCCCGGAATACGTGCCGCAGCGGAAGAAGCTGGACTAAGCGTCCGCCCCATGATCGCGCCGGCATACGTGAGACGCCCTCCCAGTCCCCCTTGGCGAGCCATCAAGGCGGCTCCCTGCCTTGACATCGCCCATCCGCCCTGCCGAATGAACCGGCGACGAATGAAGTAGGCGATGGACAGGCATGTTCTGGTGACGGGTGGCGCGGGGTACATCGGCTCGCATGCCTGCAAGGTGCTGGCGCGGGCGGGCTATGTGCCAGGAGACGTGGATGACGCGAGTGCGAGTGCACTGCGAGGAAAATGCTCTTAAGTGCCTTCAGAAGCACCAAGGTTCTCGACCCCAGCGGTACCCGATGCTCGAGACTGGCCTTCATTCGTTCGGGTGGCACCGTCCAGACACCTGCCGTGAGATCGAACTCTAACCAGCGGGCCTTGAGCACCTCACCGGAGCGAGCGGCCGTGAGGATGCAGAACTCCAGTGCCATGGCTGAGACCGATCCTAAGCCCTCTAGGCGGGCCACGAAGGCTGGCACCTCCTTGTGCGGCATCGCCTTGTGATGGCCTCTGGTGATCTTCCGGCCGGCAAGCGGCGACCCCCCGTCAGTCCCCTTCACTTCGCCACTAATGCCGTCGTTCCCGCCAAGTGATCGGCCCATGCCTGCATGATGGGACGGCGTAATTCCACGAGATTGGACCGCGCATAGGCGCGCTCGACTGCGCCACCCACAGCATGGCCAAGCGCCATCTCCAGCAAAACCGTGTCGCGCTCCGTCTCCGCTCCCCAGTCGCGGAACGACGAGCGCCAGCCATGTACAGTTGCGATCGGGTCGAGAAGCCGCATCTCCTTGAGGAGACCCATATCGCTGAGCGGCTTGCCACTTCGCGAGGGAAAGAGAAGGGCGGATTTCGTCCTCGGCCTTGTTTTGAGGAGATCGACGGCCCCTATTGAAAGGGGAATGACGTGAGGCCGCGCTGTCTTGGTCCGCTCCGTGGGGATGGTCCACACGCCGTGCTCGAGATCGAACTCGGACCAAAGTGCACCGCGTGACTCGCCACTGCGCGTCGCCGTTAGGATGGTGAGCTTCAGGCAGATCGCAGCAGGGGTTGCGCGGGACGACAAACTCTTCCAGAGTGTTGGCGCATCGCGCCAAGCCACAGCGGCATGATGGCGGACAGGAACATGTGGGGGACGGATGATATGCTTCAAACCCATCCACTCGATCGGCTGGCGCTCGATGTGCTGCAAGGCTCCTTCGCGCAGGAACACCGCCCGCGTCCGGCGCAGCAACTTATTATACACAGAGGGCGAAGACGCTGTGGCCTTGAGGATCGGCAGGATGTCATCGCGACGGATTTGCGCCACCGGAACGTTTAAGAGGTGTTTGAAATAATGCTTGAACTGATTTTCGGTGTGGCCGCGTTCGCTCTTGCCGCGCCAGCTGGGGGCTGCCGCCTCAATGAAATCGGCAATGGCTTGGCCGAAGGTCCGGGGCGTAGCGGAGCGGGTCAGCACGTTACGGGGGTTCTCGCCGCGCGCGATGGCGCGGCGCATTTCGTGGACGATGTTCTTAGCCTCCCGGAAAGTGAAGGCCTTTTCTGGTCCAAGAGAGATGTCGCGCCGTTTGCCGGCGACCTGTACCCGGAAAATCCACGACGCCGATTTACCGCGGCGCTTGACGTAGAGCCCATCACCTCTTGGTATCATGGAAGAGGCAGGTTGGGTCTTGTCCATCACTTTGTCCCTCATATCGGCTCCGAACGTGCTGGGTCAGTAGTAGACTCCAGTGGACTCAAAATCCAACTATTATACAACATATCACAGCCTTATTGCAAACCCCCTTGGTCTTCGATGGACACTAATGGACTTCGGGTTATGTGCCCTCCAGGGGCACCAAACTGGCGGATTGTACTGCCGCAGATTGGACTGATTTTTCTGGTCTGAGGATCGGCTAAAGGTGATCCTTCGGCGGCTGTCCGCCAATTCGGGAGATGTCCAAGCTTGCCGATCCGCTATACCCGTCTGTTTGCCGTGCTGTTCTGCCTGTTGGCGCTTGTTCCGCCAACAATGGCCGCTGGTCCGTCCATCCTGTTCGATCCGGCCTCGGGTGAGGTCCTGTCGCAGGATCGCGCTGGTGAACCCTGGTACCCGGCCTCGCTCACCAAGCTGATGACCGCCTATGTGGTCTTTGAGAAGCTGAAGAACGGGAGATTGACGCTCGAGCAGCAGATTCCCGTCTCGGAATTTGCCAGTTCGCAACCGCCGAGCAAGATCGGTGTGAAGGTGGGCGGAACCGTCAGCGTCTATTTCGCCATGCAGGCCCTGCTCGTCTACAGCGCCAATGACATGGCCTATGTGCTGGCTGAAGCATCATCGGGTTCGATCGCCAATTTTGCATCCGAAATGAATGCGCAGGCCCGGCGTCTCGGCATGACGGGAAGCAACTTCGTCAATCCCAACGGGCTTTTCGATCCGCGCCACGTTTCGACGGCGCGCGACATCGCCATACTGGCCACCGCCCTGCTGCGGGATTTTCCCGAACGCGCCCATTATTACGCGCAAGACTCGGTGGCCGTCGGCAAGCGCAAGCTTGCCAATCGCAATTCGCTGATCCGGCAGATGCCGGAAGCCGATGGCATGAAGACCGGCTTCGTGTGCAACTCCGGATTCAATCTCGTCGCCACCGCGACCCATGATGGCCGCAAGCTGGGTGCTGTCATCTTCGGCGCCAACAGCGGCAAGCATCGCGCCGACCTGGCGGAGATGCTGCTGATCGACGGGTTTGCGAGAGCCACTGGCCAGCACATCAAGATTGCCAGCATCGCCAACATGAAGACCGGTGCCGTCGTTCCGGCCGACATGACAAAAACGGTTTGCAAGACCAAGCCTATTGCGCTGGCCAGTTCGAAAGAGATCGGCGGCTGGGGCATTTCATTTGGAAGTTACGAATCTGCCGAAACCGCCGACATGGCGCTGCGTGGCCGGCTGCTGAGTTCGGCCGGCAGTTCGCTCAGCGGGACGCCCGGCCTTATCCGCATGCCGGGCAAGGGCGGCTATGCGGCAGCGATGTGGAATCTCGACCAGCAAAAGAGCCTCGCCGCCTGCGCGTCATATCGCAGCGAGAAGGCGCCCTGCGACGTGATCACGCCCGAGACCTTCGCGCAGATTGCAGCGCTGACGCCAGAGCCGGAACCAAAACCTGCTGTTGCTGCGGCGCAAGGTTCCGATGCCGTGAAAATCAAGAAGAAATCCACGCGCAAGAAAAAGAAGAAGAACTGACCGGCGATGATCAACCGTGCCGGCCTCGGAATCGCCTGCGGACTATGCGCAGCCACGCTCTATGGCCTGGTGCCGAATTTCACCCGCGCCGGTTTCGTCAACGGCATTCCGCCCATCGAGAGCACGCTGGTCCGGACGTCTGCGGTGATCGTGATCTTTGCCATCATCGCCGTGATGCGTGGTGAGGCGCTGCGGGTTCCCCGGGCTGCTGTTCCCAGCTTCATCGGCCAGACGATCGCAACCCTGATGGTGTCGGTTGGTTATCTCGCCTCGGTGCAATTCATTCCCGTCGGGTTGGCAGTCATCATTTTCTTCTTCTTCCCGGTTCTCATCATGCTGTTGGCGCCAGTTGCCGAGGGCCGCAATCCCGGTATCATGCGCATCCTGATCGGGCTCGCCGCATTTGTTGGACTGGCCATCGCCATCGGTCCGAGTTTTGAAACGTTGGATATTCGCGGCGTGTTGCTGGCCGTGATGGCGACAATCGGCGCAGTGTTGCAGTTCTTTACCGGCCGGTCGATCTCGCGCTACATGACGCCAAGCGTTTTCGGCTGTCTCGTTCACATCGCCATCTGGCCGGCCATTCTGGCAGTCGCACTCGCTGCCAGTTCCGGCACATTGCAATTCATGCCGGGGGGCACCGGTACGCCGCTGGGACTGGCTTTCATGGCGGGACTCGGGTTGGTCTATGTCGTCTCCTACATGATGCAAATGCTGTCGCTGCGCTTTGTCTCGGCGTCGATCGTCGCACCTTTCTATAATCTTGAACCGGTGGTCACGACGGGCATCGCCGCCCTGATCCTTGGCGAGCGCCTGGCGATCAACCAATATGCCGGTGGCGGGCTGGTTCTTGCCGCCCTTGTGGCATCGAGCCTTGTCGGAAGATGGAAGACTTGATCGCCATGGCAGAGAACCCCATTCCCGTCGCAATCCTCACCGGCTTTCTTGGGGCCGGAAAAACCACGCTGCTGAACTTCCTGCTGAAGGACCCCTTCCTCGGCAGTGCTGCCGTCATCATCAATGAATTCGGCGATACAGGAATCGATCATCTGCTGGTCGAGCGGGCTGACGAGAATGTCATCGAGATGGCTTCAGGGTGCCTGTGCTGTACCATTCGCGGCGATTTGATCGACACGATCCATGATCTTCTCGCCCGGCGCGGGCGCGGCGAGATCAAGCGCTTCGATCGAATCGTGATCGAGACGACGGGCCTTGCCGATCCAGCACCCGTGCTGCATTCGGTGATGAGCGAGCCGGGCTTGCTGGTGGCTTGCCGGCTCGAGGGCGTCATCACCGTAGTAGATGCCTTCAATGGCATGGCAACGCTCGATGCCCACCCGGAGGCGGTGAAGCAGGTGGCTGTCGCTGACCGAATCGTGCTGACCAAGATCGATCTGCTGGAAGGCCGCGAAGGCGAGGACATGCTGTTCGCCATCATTGCGCGGTTGCGCAAGCTCAACCCGGCGGCCCGGCTGCTCTCCACGCATCGCAATGAGGCGACGGCGGAACGGCTGTTCACCATGGGGCTGTTCGACCCCGCCAGGAAGACTGCCGATGTGCAGAAGTGGCTGGCGGCAGAAGCTTACGAAACCGGTGAAAAACGCGGGCGGCGGCACCGGCACCATGGCCACAATCACGAGCATGGCGAGCATCAGCATCACGATGATGTGTCGCGGCATGACGATCACATCCGGTCGTTCAGTTTCAGCGAAGCCAATGCCATCAGTCCGCAGGGGCTCGAGCTGTTCATGGAATTGCTCAAGTCCTATCACGGCGCCAACATGCTGCGGATGAAGGGCATCGTCAGGGTCACGGATGATCCAACACGGCCGGTGGTTCTGCATGGCGTGCAGCACGTGTTTCATCCGCCGGTCAGACTTCCTTCCTGGCCGGACGCGGACGAGCGCACGCGGCTGGTGTTCATCGTCAAGGATATCGAGAAGCGGATGATCGAGGAGCTCTTCCGGGCCTTCACCGACCAGATCAGCGGCGGCGCAGATGCCTTCACCGACAAGACGCTTTCACTCAACAGGTAATGCCATGGCGCTGAAACTTTACGGACTGAACAAGTGCTCGACCTGCCAGAAGGCCATCGACTGGCTGGACGCGAACAAGATCGCCCACAGCTTCTCGGATGTGCGGGATAACCCGATCACCAAGGAGCAGGTTGCCACATGGTCCAAGGCCTTGGGCGGCTGGGAGAAGATGATCAACCGGGCGGGCTATACCTGGCGCGGATTGCCACCCGAGAAGATCGCCGATCTCACCGAAGCCAGAGCCGTGGCGCTGGCGGTCGCCAACCCATCGCTCATCCGCCGCCCGCTCATCGAGCACAAGGACGGCAGCGTGACGGTGGGGTTCTCGAAGAAGATCCAGGAGTTGCTGTTCTGAGTTTCCCTCCGCCTCGTGGGGAGGGATTAAGGGTGGGGGGTGGCTGATCCCGGATTCGTGGACCCCCCAGCCCCTCCCCACGAGGGGGAGGGGCTATAAGAGAGGCGAACTTGCGGCCACACTCACAGGAACAACCGGCCAGCCGTGAGTTGTGCCTTCACCTTTTCGCGGGCGAGCCGGAGCTCGTCCTGCATGCGTTTCAATTCACGCGGTTCGCAGGGGCTATCTTGCCGCTTGAGCGCCGTGTTGAGTTTCTTTGCCGTTGCCTTGGCCATGTCGAGACTGGGAAACAGCAGATCGAACTTGAGAGAGAGCATGAGAATCTCCGTCGCGGAACAAGAGGCGTTCAGCCTCAAGCGCGTGCATGATGATGTCAGCAGCCGGAGATGCGACGCGTTGGGCAAAGCAATGCCCACGTGTTCAAGTCCAGCGGTTCAGATCGATGATGTAATGGAAGCGCGTGAAACACGCGTGACGTACGCTATCCACCCGAGGCTCCAAGCCTCAGAGTGGCCCGGAGTTCAGCAGCGCGTAATAATATTTCCCATGGCTGACTCCTTTTCCAATTTGCGTGAGAGCGCTCATAGCACCGATTCGCGCATCATGAAAGTAAGTTCTGGAAAACGAAGTTAAGTGTTGCAGTGATGTGACAGGTGACCCTTACCCGAATGCCTTGGCCAACACATCCGACAGCCGCTTGGCAAAGGACGCCGGGTCCGGCACCTGTTCGCCCTCAAGGATGAAGGCTTGGTCGAGCAGCAATTCGGCGGCATCAATAACCGATCCCGCCCCCTTGGCCGTCACCGAGGCGGAAAGCGCCTTGATCAGGGCGTGCCCGGTGTTGATCTCGAGGATCGGAGACGAAACCGCGACGCCAGAATCCTTCTGCCGGGACAACAGCTTCTCGAGCGTGCGGTCCATCTCGCTATCG
Source organism: Hyphomicrobiales bacterium (assembly GCA_031363045.1). Classification (GTDB taxonomy): domain Bacteria; phylum Pseudomonadota; class Alphaproteobacteria; order Rhizobiales; family Aestuariivirgaceae; genus Aestuariivirga. The sequence goes on along the minus strand of JANLTS010000334.1, from coordinate 2,361 downwards.
TTGACGAGGCAGACGGCACTCTCCGTCAGGCGTTTTGAACTGCGGACATCCTTGACGCGCTCACCCAGCGCCTGTTTCACGGCGGCAATCAACGCGGCAGACGCAGCATCGTCGGCGGCTGGCGGGCTGGCATCGGCTTTCAGCGCGATGAGGTCGAGATCGGCGGCACCTTGCGTCACCGACTTGAAGGGCTTGCCGTCGAAGCCCAGCGCGGTGCGCACCCAGAATGAATCGACCGGGTCGGTCAGCAGCAGCACTTCGACATCGCGCGCCTTGTAGCCTTCGAGCTGCGGGCTGGACTTGGCCTTGGCGGCATCCTCGGCGGCGAGGTAATAGATGGCGGTCTGGTTTTCCTTGAGGCCAGCGATATAGTCCTTGAGGCTCACCCAGTCGCCCTTTGTGGTCTTGAAACGGGCAATCTCATAGAGCTGGTCGCGGCGCTCCATGTCTTCATAGAGGCCCTCTTTCAGGACCGGCCCGAAGACCTCCCAGACCTTCTTGAAATTGGCTTCATCGCTCTCGGCTGACTTCTTCAGTTCGCCGATCACCTTGTTGGTGACCGCCTTGCGGATTGCCGCCACTTGCGGATTGTTCTGCAGCATCTCGCGCGACAGGTTCAGGGGCATGTCCTCGCTGTCGATGACGCCGCGCACGAAGCGCAAGTAGGCAGGGAGGATCTCGACGTCATCGGCGATGTAAACGCGCTTCACATAGAGCTTCTGGCGGCCGCGGCGTTCGGGATCGTAGAGATCGAAGGGCCGCTCGCCCGGCACATAGAGCAGCACGGTATATTCGTGCCGGCCCTCGGCGCGGTAATGGATGGTGATCGCCGGATCGGAATAGCTGCTGGAGATGTGGCCGAAAAACTCCTTGTGCTGCTCGGCCGTGATCTCGGATTTTGGCCTGGTCCAGATGGCATTGGCAGTGTTGATCTGGCGCGTCGTTTCGGCGTCACCGCTCAAGCGGATGGGATGCGCGATGTGATCGGAATAGGCCCGGACAACGCTCTCGATCTTCCAGTCCTCGAGGAACTCGAGCGCATCATCTTTCAGGTGCAGCACGATGGCCGTGCCGCGCGGAGCCTGTTCCACCGCCGTGACGGTGAAACTGCCCGAGCCATCCGATGACCACATGGAAGCCACCGCTTCACCTGCCCGGCGCGAGATGACATCGACCCTGGAGGCGACGATGAAGCCTGAATAGAAGCCGATGCCAAACTGGCCGATCAGATGCAAGTTGCCCTCGGCGGCCTTGGCTTTCTCGACAAACGCCTGAGTGCCGGACTTGGCGATGGTGCCGAGATTGTCGATCAGCTCGGCAGCGCTCATGCCGATGCCGGTGTCGGCGATGGTCAGCGTCTTGGCCGCTTTGTCCGGCGAGATGGTGATGGCGAGCTCAGGCGCCCCCTCCAGAAGGGAGGGCTGGGCAATCGCCTCATAGCGCAGCTTGTCGAGGGCATCCGCCGCATTGGAAATCAGCTCGCGAAGGAACACGTCACGGTCGGAATAGACCGAGTGCACCATCAGCTGCAGCAACTTGGCCACCTCGGCCTGGAATTGATGAGTCTGGCCGCCCTGTGTGGCGCCGATGTCTTTGGTGGTGTCTTTGGTCTTGGATTTGGCCATGTTGAACTCGCCTCGAACGCCATTCGGATGATCTGACGGCCTGCCATATCGGGTGCGGAAGCCGGGCGGTCAAGTGCCCAAAAACAAAACGGCCGGAACCCAACAAGGCTCCGGCCGCTGAACTCTACGCAAACGCATCACTGACTTACTGTTGAGATAGAGAGGCCCGGCTGGCGAAACAAGCAGCGGGGGGCTGGGGGGCTGAATTTCCGAAGCTCAACTCCAGCCGGGCCTTAGAGACCAGTAGTGTCGCACCCGACATGGGCGGGAGATTGCTGCAAATGCGGCGGAAAGGTGAAATCTGGGCCTCACTGTCATCAGGCTGTGACAGAGACTTGCCAGCGCCCGGGAATGAGTACATTCTTTGTATCGGGTATTGACCCCGTCACCACAAGGTGGGGCTTTGGATAGAACTGAAGATATAATACCGCTCCGGCCCTGGGACACTGGCACCCCGGCCGGTCAGGCGGATACCAGGGACCGTTCGGATCGGCGCACCGTGCAGGTGGCGTTTGACCGCAAGGAATTGCAGATCATTCTGGGCATCTACGGCACCAAGGTCGCCGACGGTGAATGGCGCGACTACGCCATGGATTTTGGTCGCGATACCGCAAGCTTTGCCATCTTCCGGCGCAGTTCTGAACAACCATTGTACCGCGTGGTCAAAAACCCGGTCCTTGCCCGCAAGCAGGCGCTTTACAGCGTGGTGGCCCATGGTGGCCTGATCATGAAGCGC
>JANLTS010000319.1:0-2564 GCA_031363045.1 Hyphomicrobiales bacterium | reverse complement strand
AAGCCCGTGACTTTGCCCATGTGTTTACTCTTTCAGGTGGCTATGATATACATTTACTGCAAAGTATATCCATGGAGGTTGCGGTGAAAGTTTCCAAATGGGGCAACAGCCTGGCGATCAGGCTGCCCGCTGAAATGGTGGAGAAGCTTGGTCTTAAGGAGGGCGACGAGTTGATCGAAGAGTCCGGTTCTTCTGAATGGAATCTTGTCCTCAAACGCAAGAAAACGCTTGCGGAAATGTGGGCGCGCGTCGCCGCAATCCGCAGCAAGGTGAAACGCCCCGAGGGATACAAGTTTGACCGGGACGAGGCCAACAGCCGTGGCCGATAGATACTTCCTCGACACCAATATCCTCTTGTACCTGATCGACGAAGACCCCAAGCGCTCACCCCGGGCGCAGGCATTGGTGAAGAACGGAGCCGTCGTCAGCGTCCAGGTGCTCAACGAATTCGTCAATGTCGCCTTCAAGAAGTACAAACTCCCGCCCGGCGAAATCAGCGACGCGCTTGATCCCATAAAATTCACCTGTGAAATCGTTCCCCTCACGACCGAAACGCACGAACTGGCACTGAAGGTTTTCAATTCCACCAACTTCGGAATATACGACGCCTGCATCATCGCCGCAGCGGAGCTTGCCGGCTGCGATGTTCTGTACACGGAAGACATGAACCACGGCCAGCGCGTGGGCGGCGTCAACATCCGCAATCCGTTTGCGTGATCCTTGCCTCTTCCTTCTCCCCTTGCGGGAGAAGGTGGCGCGCAGCGCCTTCTCCCACAAGGGGAGAAGGAAAAAAGAGAAGCGCCAGCACCCAATCTCACGCTCCCCTCGCCACGCCGATGGTCATGCCGTTGCTTGTCGCCTGCGCCTTTTCCATTTCTGCCAGGGCCTTGGCGTATTCAATGGGCATGACTTTCACGAATTTGGGCAGATAAGCGGCCCAGTTGTCCATGATGGTCCTGGCTCTGGTGGAGCCGGTGTATTTCACATGGCGGGCAAGAAGTTCCCAGACTCTTGTGGCATCATGCTTGTCCATGGCGGCGGTCACATCGACAAGGCCGTGGGCTTCGAGGTCACCACCGTGGTGGTGGAGGCGCTCAATGCTGGCTTCTTCGGCCGGGATGGGTTGCAGATCGACCATGGAGAGATTGCAGCGCTTGGCGAAGTCTCCTGCTTCATCCAGGACATAGGCCACGCCACCGGACATGCCGGCGGCAAAGTTGCGCCCCGTTTCGCCGATCACCAATACGCAGCCGCCGGTCATGTATTCGCAACCATGGTCGCCAACGCCTTCGACCACGGCGACGGCCCCTGAATTGCGCACGGCGAAACGTTCGCCCGCCACGCCGCGGAAATAGCATTCACCGATGATGGCGCCGTAGAGCACGGTGTTGCCGACGATGATCGAGGTCTCGGGCTTGAAGCCGACCCTGTCGTGAGGCTTGACGATGAGCTTGCCGCCGGACAAGCCCTTGCCGACATAGTCGTTGGCTTCGCCGGTCAGTTCCAGCGTCACGCCGCGCGCTGCCCAGGCGCCAAAGCTTTGGCCGGCGACACCGGTCATGCGGATGTAAATTGTATCCTCGGGCAGGCCTTCATGGCCGTAGCGCCGGGCCACCTCGCCCGAGAGCATGGCGCCGGCGGTGCGGTTGCGGTTGCGGATTTCCGTCACGATTTCAACGGTCTTGCCGGATTGGAGCGCGGGCGCGGCCTGTTCGATGAGCTTGCGGTCAAGAATATGATCAATGCCGTGATCCTGCACCGCCACCTTCCTGGTGGCGATGGCGCCGGTGACATCGGGCTTGGCGAAAATCTTCGCAAAGTCCAGGCCGCGCGCCTTCCAATGGGCGATGGCGATGTTCTGGTCGAGCCATTCGGTGGCGCCAATCATGTCACTGTAGGACGTGAAGCCCATGGCCGCCAGATATCCGCGGACCTCTTCGGCCACAAAGAAAAAGAAGTTGATGACATGCTCGGGCTGGCCCTTGAAGCGCTTTCTCAGCTCCGGGTCCTGGGTGGCAACGCCCACGGGGCAGGTGTTGAGATGGCACTTGCGCATCATGATGCAGCCTGCGGCAATGAGCGGTGCTGTGGCAAAGCCGATTTCATCGGCGCCAAGGAGTGCTGCAATCACCACATCGCGCCCGGTTCGGATGCCGCCATCGGCCTGAACCGCGATGCGGCCGCGGAGATCATTGGCGACCAGCGTTTGCTGGGTTTCGGCGAGGCCGATTTCCCAGGGGCTGCCTGCATGCTTGATCGAGGTCAGCGGCGAGGCCCCGGTGCCGCCCTCGAAACCGGCGATGGTGACGTGGTCGGCGCGCGCCTTGGCCACGCCCGCCGCGACCGTGCCGACGCCGACTTCCGAGACCAGCTTCACCGATACGCGGGCGGTCGGGTTGACGTTCTTCAGGTCGTGGATGAGCTGCGCCAAGTCCTCGATCGAATAAATATCGTGGTGCGGAGGCGGAGAGATCAAGGAGACGCCCGGGGTCGAGTAGCGCGTTCTCGCGATGACCTTGTCCACCTTGTGGCCCGGAAGCTGGCCGCCCTCGCCGGGCTTCGCG
>JANLTS010000289.1:0-7432 GCA_031363045.1 Hyphomicrobiales bacterium | reverse complement strand
TCCTGTCCGAGCAACGTGTCGTCGCCATCACCGCCGTCGATCACGTCCTCGCCTTGCCCGCCATTCAGCGTGTCGTCGCCGCCAAGCCCGATGAACGTGTTGGCCTCGCTGCCGCCGGTGAACACATCGCCACCGGCCTCCGAGCCGGTGAGGTTTTCGATGCTGACCAAGACATCGCCTTGCGCTGCATTGCCCTGGCCGATCACCACGCCACCGGTTCCCACGTTGAGATTGATGGTGACGCCGCCTGTCGATAATTCATAGGTCGCCGTGTCGCTGCCGCGGCCACCGTCGATCTCATCGGCGTCGGCACCGCCTTTCAACTCGTCGTCGCCCCGCAAACCGCGAAGCGTGTCTTCGCCGTTGCCACCGTCGAGCATATTATCTTGGGCATCGCCGGTCAGCTCATCATTGAAGTCCGTTCCGGTTACACCTTCGATCGAGATCAATGTGTCGCCTGCGGCATCGTTGAGCTGCCCGGTCACCACCCCAACAACGGCCGAGCTGAGATCAATGATGATTCGGCCTCCGGATGCCTCATAGGAGGCAATGTCGAAATCCTCGCCGCCGTTCAACTCATCGGCACCCGCACCGCCCTTTAAAATGTCATCATCGCTGCCGCCATGGAGTTCGTCATTTCCACCGCCGCCGGTGAGGGTATCGAAGGAGTCGTCACCATAGAGCTCGTCGTCGCCGTTTCCGCCATGCAGGTAGTCGAAGTAGGCGCCACCGTGGACTTCGTCGTTGCCCGCTTCGCCATAAAGCTCGTCGGAGCCCTCACCCCCAAAGATCTCGTCATTGTCGGTGCCGCCATAGACCTCGTCCTCGCCATCTCCGCCGTGGATCAGATCATTGCCTTGACCGCCGTAAATCAGATCGCCGACCGCCCCGCCATTGAGCGTGTCGCGCCCGAAACCGCCGAATATTGTATCATTGTCGTCGCCGCCGTTGATGGTGTCTCCGCCCTCGCCACCGAACAGCCAATCATCGCCGGCGCGCCCGTTGATGGTGTCGTGATCGTCAGCTGGCCCGTTGTTGTCAAAGGTCCAGTCGCTTCCACCGAGAGGATGGCTCAGAATATACCGGACTTCGTCCCAGGTAAAATTCGGAGCCCCCATGATCCAATCTGCGCTGCTCCCGCCGAGCAGTGTGTCGGGATTCACGGTTCCGGTGATATCGGTCATCGGCGATCTCCAACCATATAGTTAATCAGGACTGCGGTGGCGTTCTGGCTTACTCGTCAGTACAAATCTGGCAAAATTCAGGTGACACCGGCAAAGCCCGGCAGCTTAGTTGGTAGACCTACCGGATATAAGTCGAGTTTTGCTTGTCTGGCGCCCGGCTGCGGAGCCACACTCAAGAAGCGGGGAGAGTTATTTTCGCATGCGCCTCTTAATCGCGCCAGCCTCCTTGGCTTTCGGCTACTGTCGCTTGTTCAGCTGGCATTCATCTGACGTGTGATGGAATTACGATCCCAAGGGGGCTACAGGAGATGTAGTCATGGCGATCATCAACGGAACGTCCGGCGTCGACAAACTCGACGGTACGACCAAGGCAGACCAGATTCAGGGTTTTGCGGGTTTGACACGATCAATGGAATGGGCGGCAACGACCTGCTGTTCGGCGGTGCTGGTGGCGACATTCTGTTCGAGGGCGCGGGCGACGACGCGATGAACGGCGGCGCCGACTATGACATGGTGAGTTTCGCCGATTCCTTCGGTCCGATAAATGTCGATCTCGACGCTGGCACCGCAACCGGTGACGGCAGCGACACACTCGCCAGCATCGAGGGCGTTTATGGCTCTGAATTCGACGACACCATCCTCGGCGATGCGAAAAATAATAATCTCTATGGCGACGATGGCAGCGATGACATCGAAGGCGCTGCCGGTCGTGACTATCTCAATGGCGGTGATGGCAACGACAGCCTGCTCGGCGGTTCCAACAGTGACCGCCTCAAGGGCGCGATCAACAATGATTACCTCCACGGCCAGACCGGTAACGACAAGCTCTATGGCGATGAAGGCAACGACACGCTGCGCGGCGGTCTCGACGCTGATTTCATGAGCGGCGGCACCGGCAACGACCTTTACACCTACAGGATCGAAGAGGGCGACGACGTCATCGCCAATGCCTCGAGCCGGGCCGCCGACACCGACCGGCTGGCGATGCTCGGCATTTCCTACGAACAGGTTTCGATTGATCTCGTCGGTGCTGACGCAGTGATCACCGTCTATGATATCGGAACCTTCAACATCCGCGGCACTGTGACCATTCAATCCTGGTTCACCGCTGCCGGGGCCAAGCTCGACACTGTCTCTTTCATCGATGTGACGCTGAGCAGCAACCAGATCGACGATATTCTGACATGACCTGAGACTGCCACTGCGTTTTCCCGCTTGCGCCACAATTCCCATGTGATTTGATGGCCACGCGCGGAGGGGGCTCCGCTGTCCGGAGGAATCACGTGAAGCTGTTGAAGGCTGTTCTCTGCGCGGGCGCCATACTGGCCCTGCCAGCAATGTCCGAACCCGTTCTCGCCAAGACCCATGCGCTGCTGGTCGGCGTTGCCAATTACAATGACGACAACGGCATCACCGATCTTCTGGGCCCCCGCAACGACGTCTCGATCCTGTGGCGGGCACTCAAGGCCAGAGGCGTTGATCCAGCCGACATCGCCGTCTTGACCGATGGCCTTCCAATTGACGAAGACTACCCTGTTCCCAAGGGCTTGGCGCATGGTGCTGAGATCCTGGCTGAACTCGACCGGCTGGCCGAAAGCGTCCAGAAGGGCGATACCGTTTTGTTCTATTATTCCGGCCACGGGACCAGGCAGCCTGACAATCCAGCCGAGCCCGAGGATGAGCCGGAAGCCGACGGCATGGACCAGGTGCTGCTGCCCGCTGATGTCGGCAAGTACGATCCCATCAAGATGACGCTGAAAAACGCCATCATCGACGATGTTCTGGGCCGCAAGATTGCGTCGATCAGGGCCAAGGGAGCATTCGTCTGGGCGGTGATCGATGCCTGCCATTCCGGCACGGTGACCAGGGGCGACACCGTCACCCGCTCGGTCAATCCCTCCAATCTCGGCATTCCAGATAAACCCATCTTTCCCGTCGAAGCCTCGCGCAGCACCACGCGCGAAGGCACCATGAAGGCGGTTTCAACTCCGGGTGAAGGCGGCCTTGTAGGTTTTTACGCAGTCGAATCCTATGACGAGGCGATCGAGCGCCCCTTCCCCGGCTACAACACCCCGATGGTCGGCGATGAGCCGAAACAGCGCATGGGCGTCTTCACCTATCTGCTGCACCGCGCCTTGACCCGCAACCAGGCCCAGACCTTCCGCGACCTCGCCCAGGAGATCGTCGCCGAACTGAATTCCGACGCGACCGGTGGCAAGGTGCCACCGCCGGTATTCGATGGCGATCTCGATGCGCCGGTCCCCGGCAGCGATGCCGCGCGCCTGCCGAACTCCGTCAATGGTATCTTCAAAGATGAAAAGCTGACTTTCCCGGCCGGAGCCTTGCAGGGCTTCGACGTTGGTGCCACGCTGGCCCTCTATGTGCCGGGAAAGCCCGAGACCGTCATCGGCCATGCCGAGGTGACCGCCGCTTCCGCCGTGACCGCCACCGCCGAGAACATCACCTGGGTTGAAGGTGCGTCAGCCCCCGATTCTCCGACGTTAGCTGCTGTCGTCGATACCCCAGCCATCAATTTCCGATTCGTCGTGTCACCCCCGCCTGCCAACGATTTCGCCGATGAGACGCAAGCGGGCCTGTTGAACACCGCCCTCGCCGACAGCTTCAAGGAAGGTGCCGAGGCCATCGGCATCGAGCTGGGCGAACCTGGAAACCCCGATGCCGACGTGCTGTTGCGTGTGAAGGACCAGCGCCTCTGGGTGGTCAGGCCTGACCGGCCCTGGGTCACCGAGCCCGGTGCCTATAACGAGACACCGAGCCTAGATCTGAACCTCTATCCCGAGTCGTTGGCCTCCGGCCTCAGGACCGCTGTCTGGAGCCTGGCGCGCGCCGCCAAACTGATCCGCGTCACCTCGGCACTCGATTCAGCAGCCAGCGAAGATGATGGCATTGCGATAACCGCGGTAATGGCGCCCTCGCCAGCCCATGACGCCAAGGCCGCCTGCAAGACCGATGACGTCCCCGATACGGCCCAGGCCTCCCCCGTCTCGCCCATGTTGCCCGCTGCCGCCGGCAATTGCGACTTCGTGCAGATCGACGTCACCAATGACAGCGACCTCGATTACTATATCGCCGGTTTTTATGTCGACGCTTTGGGTGGCGTCGCCGCCATCCCCTATTCGACAGCCAAATCCGGTTGCGTGCGTCCGCTCCCCGCCGGCACGGGAAAGAAACTGAGCTTCAAATTCTGGATCGACACCTGGGATGAGAAGGCCAAGAAACCATCGACCACCGGGGCCGAGAACTTCGTCATCCTCGCCGTGCCCAAGGATGGTTCGGGCGCTGCCCCGCGTCTCTGCGCTTTGACCCAACCGACGCTCACCGCCATGCAACAGACCCGTGAAGTTTCGGCAGGTGCCACGCGCGGCTCGAAGAAGAAGCTCGATGCCTTGATGAACGGAGTGCAGGGTGCGGCCACCCGTGGCGCCAGCGCCGCTGCCGAAGACGACGGCCCGGCGATGAGCGCCAGGCTCTTTGTCTTCGACGTTAAACCCTGATCAGGGCTGGTAAGTCCAACCGCTGACGATTCTGTCGCGCAGAACCAGCGCCGCATCGGTTTGAGCTTGATGCAGCATCTGCACGGCTTCCACGCGCCAGCCGTAGCGTGAAGTCAGCCAGGCAGCCTTGGCGAGGAAACTCGCCTCGCTCGTGCCGTTGACCGGCAAATCTCCGGGCAAAGTATCGGCAATACGGAAACGCACCTGCAGCCTTTGGCCTTCAGAGTCGGTGATGATGACCGTGAATTTCTGGCCCAATGCAGGTCCGACCGGCACGTCACTGAAGGCGGATTGCTCAACATTCATGGTCTTGAGAACCTGGCCATTGGCCTTCTGGAGCGTAATGCCATACGGCGCCTTGCCGCCCTCCCAGGCCAGCCACAGCCGCTCGCGTCCAGCCGTGATGACGTTGGATCCACGAATCGCCATGGGCATTTTCAGCGAGGAGCCCTTGGAAGCCATGTTTTCCGGCGCCTGATCGCCTTCACCCGCGAACACGCCGCCAATCGCCGCGAGAATGCCGAGCGTTCCGTCGCCTGTGTCGATTTCGCCCTTCAATTCAAAGCGTGCCAGTCCTTGGCCGAGTGTCAAGGTGGTGCCATCACCCAATTCCACGCCAACGCTGCTGGCCGGATCGCGCACGAACACCACGTCGCCATCATAAAGCGGCATCATCAGCTTGCCGGCCATCTCGCCGCCACCGCGGATCACCACGGCTCTAGACGCCGCGTCGGCACCAACCAGTTTTAACTTCACCAGATAACCGGCGGGCGCCCGGTCTGCGGCGTCAACACCAGCCGCCGCCATCAAGATCATCAGCAGGCTGAGTAAAATCGGCTTCAACGGCAAACTCCGTCCTGATTACTTGAGAATGGCACGCCAGCGGCGCTTTGGAACGTCACTGACCATCTGCACCAATGAATCAATCAGCTTGAAAAGCGAAAACCCGGTGATCGCCGTCACCACCACTTCGAACCCGGTTTCCACCCCATAGAGACGCGACAGCATAAACAGTACGCCCACCGACACGAGACCGATGCCGAGGATCGCTGCAACTCCGATCAAGTAGCGCGCAAAGGCGGCAAAGATAAGGAAGACCAGCACTGCAATCACATTGCGCAGCATCGAAGTGGCTGGCTCGGCACTTGTAAGGTGCTCCGCCTGGACGACGCTGTTGGCCAGAATCATTGAACCGGGCATCGTGCCAAGCGGCGTCTCATAAACATCGGTGCTCTGTGTATAGCTTGCCCCGATGATCACCACGCGTCCTTCAAATGGGTCACGGTCAATCTCACCTGCTGGCTGCGCTGTACCGGCAGCGAAACTTACCAACTGCCCGGCACTGATGCGGCGCAGCGCCACCGTCGGCCCCTTGGTTGTACTGATTCGCATCAACGCCCTGGCCTTCGGATCTCCTGTAAAGACATAAGGCAATTGCGCAGATTGCTGCTGTACGCGGGGCCATGGCACAGCCGGCGGATTTCCTGCTCCACACTCAACTGTTACCCGGCTGCCGAGGAACTGATCGAGATCAGCGGCAGGTAGCTTGCGACGCGCAACTTGTCCGGCGGCCACAAGAGCTGCGGATGGAAAGGCCGTGCCAGAGGCGCCGTCGCACACTGTCTGCCAAACTTTGATCCGCCGCACCACGCGGTCCGACCCAATGTCGTTCAGCGTCGTGACCCAACGGATATTGGCCTTTCCTGCAGTCGCTGCGTCATAAGGCGTAGCTGTTGCCGATGCTGATAGCCCGGCGGAAACACCACCTGAACCGGCATTGCTCGTGAAGCCAATTTTACGCACCAGCATCAGCAACGGCGCGTCGGCTGAGTATCGTTCCAACAATGCCAGAAGTGCCGGATCGGCAACAGCGCCAGCATGATCGGCCGACAGGTCGAAGTCGAGAAGAACAGCTTCCGGTCCACCGCGGCCTGACAAGCCCACAAGTTCCGCCAAAGCCGCATGTGGCGTGGCGCCCTCACTCCCCCAGCTCTGGCGGGTCTCGTCATCGACATCGAGCAGCGTCACCGGCAGGGCACCATCGGGCACGCCCGATAGGATCAGCGAGATTGCCGCCAACCGGTCGGAACTGACGAAGCTGTCATGCGTATCGACGATGCGGCCGGCAATTCCCGTCAGCATGAGAACCACCGCCGCCAGGACAATGACAAACGTCACCAACCGCTTCTTGCTGGAGACGGACTCTTCGATCAAGCTGCTGACGCTCAGGCGCATATCGGGAAACTAGCGCCTTTCTCAGAAGACAGAAAGCCCCGGCATTGCTGCCAGGGCTAACGGAATCAGAAATCCATGACGTCTATTCTTCGTCAGCTGCAACGCCCTTGGCGCCGAAATAGGCATCTTCATAGTCGAGGCCGACTGACTTGGTACCCGCGGCTTCCGCCTTTTGCATGATCTGGGCGAACTGCGCCTTGCTCTGCTCGAAGTTCTTGACACGGGCCGAGGCATCAACCGGGTACATGTAGTTGATGGTCGAACGGTCGACCTCCGAAATCGTGGTGTTCGACGCCGGGATGAAGCACTTGCTCTTGTCGCCATTGACATAATATTCCGCCGGGAAGGAATAGAGCATCACCGACTGCGAATCGAACTCGGTCATCATCAGGTCTTCGCCGCCAAACGGCGCCATGTTGAACTTGATGGTTTCCTCGTCCCAATTGTTGGGCGGCCCGCTCAGGTACTTGGTGATGAACTCCCAGTTGAACTCATTGC
>JANLTS010000254.1:0-9481 GCA_031363045.1 Hyphomicrobiales bacterium | reverse complement strand
ACCGAGTGATAGTTGCGCGGCACCGAAATCGGCGCCATGGTGGTGAAGGACCGGGTGGCCGGATTCCAGATTTCAGTGGACAAGACAGAGTCACTGTCTGCGAAGGCTGCAAGATAGCTTTGGCCGCCCACCACCATCACCTTGCCATCGGGCATTACCACTGAATTGTGGAAGCCGCGGCGATAGGCCATCGGGCCGAGTTTGGTTACGGCCACGCCGCTCGTGGTGTCAATCAGGTAGCTGGCGGAACTCGAATACTCGTTACCGCCGTTCAACCCACCACCGGTCTTCAGGGACTTGCCGGCTTCGTACATCACTGTGTTGCCGAGAAGAGCGTTGGTATCATCGCCGCGCAAACCGGCATCGGTGATCGATCCCGTGCCGTTGGTATTGATCCACTTCATGTTCGGATTGGGCCCGGCATAGAGCACTCTGCCATTGCCCGACGGCAGGAGCCAATAGTGGCTGTCTTGGGGCCAGTTGCCGGTATAGGGGCCGACAGCCGTCGACTGCACGTTTGGCAGAGTCCGCCAGCCTTGGGCGGCGGTCCAGATTTCGCCAATCTTGTTGACGGCGGGACCCTGCCCGCTCCACGAGCCGCCGAATGTCAACACACTGCCATCACTGAGGATGGTATTGGCGTTGTAGCCGCGTGGAACATTCATGTTCTGGACGCGGCTGAAGCTGTTGGTGGCCGGATCGAAGATCGAGGTCACACTCGATTGACTGCCGCCATTTACCAGAATGCGGCCATCCTCAAGATTGGTTGTGCCGGTGCAGAACATGTTGTGCCCCGCGTAAGCCGTCATCGGACTTTGAACCAGTGTTTGAGGGTCAAGCAGCACGGTGTTGGAGATCGTGCCGGACCCAAAGCTGAACTGGCCATCGGCTGCCCACAACAACAGTTTTCCGTTGGGCAGTACGGCGCCGGAAGATGGCACCAGCGGCAGCGTGACCGGTGCTGTCCACTTGCCCGACAGGTTTTCGCCGGCGGCCAGCGCCGGGCCGCAAAGGTTCCCCAGCACCGCCACCAAAGAGGCCAGTTTCCAGAAGCGCATCGCCCGGTTCCCTTCATTCATTTCAAAGTTATCGTAATATCAATTTTAATTACAGAATGGCCGATGTGGCGCAGTGGTGAAGATTCATGATGAACTGGTTATCGTCCAGCCGGGCGTCCGGGGAACGTTACGGGCCGGCCGGGTACCGGCTAGCGCGGACCGGGGCGGCGGCGGCGGGCTTTTCACTTGTGTTTGTGCGGCGATACGCCTATATAGCGGCAATCGAGTTTCGGCCGGTTGGCTTGGCTCCGCGCTTTATTTCTGATCGAGTGCAATAGCCCTTCCCCTCACTACCAGAACATCGATGAGCTGCGCACGTGCATGTCGTATGGGCGTATGTTGGCTATTGCATCTTGAAAGGATCGATTATGCAGACAGGTATCGTCAAGTGGTTCAACGCCCAGAAGGGCTTTGGTTTCATTCAGCCGACCTCCGGCGGCCCGGACGTGTTCGTCCACATCAGCGCAGTCGAGCGCGCTGGCCTCGGAACACTGAATGAAGGCCAAAAGGTTTCCTATGAGATCGTCACCGACCGCCGCAACGGCAAGTCGTCGGCCGATCGCCTGCAGGCGACCAGCTAACCACTGACTGACCCTTCATCGGCTGCCTGTCCGCGGATGTACCGTTGGCAGGCGGATCAAGGAACTGCTGAGCGCCGGTTACAATAACCGGCGCACTTCATTTTTGCGCTTGGGCAGCGGTTTTCGTCCAGCAAGGACACAATAGCCATGGCCGTCAGCAAGAATCTCTATATGTACCGCACCGAAAGGTCGAAAGGCCTGTTCTGTTTCTCGCGTGACCCCAAGGGGGGTGGACTGCCGGACGGTTTTGCACCCTGGGAAGCCATTGGCGTCATCCGGCCCGACCAGAAACCGCCGCATGGCCTGAAGCGCCTGGCCATCGAGACCGGAATCGATACCAACGGTTTCCAGCTGTGGCGCGACAGCCGCAAGCCAGCAGACGTCAAGCCGACTGCAGCCAAACGCTAGGCCGCGCCGCTGCTTTACCTTCGGCCAAGATTGGCCGATCCACTTTTGAATGATCCCGCTGCAGCTTAGCAGCCAACAGTTTTGACGCCCTGGAGGGCCCACTTTGCGGATATTCGTTCGAGACAATAACGTTGACCAAGCCTTGCGCTTCCTCAAAAAGAAGATGCAGCGCGAGGGCCTGTTCCGCGAAATCAAGGCCCACGCGGCATTTGAGAAACCGTCGGAAAAGCGGGTGCGAGAAAAGGCCGAATCGATCCGCCGCGCCAAGAAACTGGCCCGCAAGAAGATGCAGCGCGAAGGTCTGCTGCCAATGCCGAAACCGAAGCCGCGCTTGCCCGCGCGTCCCAATCCGTTTGCCGCCACGATGTCAACAAGTTCCCGCCCGGCGGGAGCAGCTCCTGAGATGATCGAACGCCCGAAGTTCTAAGCTGACGATTTCAGTAGACTGGCGTTGCTAGGCCGGCCATGCGGGCCTTGATCTGCAACGCCAGATACTTGGAATAGTGGCGCGACAGGTGCAGATTGCCACCGTGGAACCACAAGGCGCGGTGTTTCAGCGGCTTCCACATGTTGCGGAGTTCGCCTTCCCATGGGCCAGGATCGCCGCGTGTGGCTGAGCCATAGCCCCAGTTCGGGCCAATGAGGTCGGCCGCCTGACGCGAGATGATCGCCGACACCCATTCATTCATAGGCAAAAAGCCCGTGGCATAGACAATGACATCGGCTGCGACTTCGCTGCCGTCGGACAGCGTGACAGATGCCTGATTGATTTTGACCACCTCCACCCCGCTACGCACCTTCACCGCGCCACTGGCGATGAGTTCCGAGCAGCCAACGTCGAGATAGTAACCGCTGCCGGTGCGCAAAGCCTTCATCATCAAGCCTGACTGGTCCGAACCGTAATCGGTGAGGAAACCGGCCTGGTTCAAACGTTTGATGAGTTCGGCATCGCGCCGCGCAATCTCCGCATAGACCGGGCGCTGCATCTCCGGCATCAAACGGAAGGGCACGGACGCGAAGATCATATCCGCCTTGTCGACATCAATGCCGCGCTCCACCGCTGCTTGCGAGTAGAGACCGGCGAAGGCGATTTCCATCAGCGTTTCAGAGCGCACCACAGTGGTCGGTGTGCGCTGGATCATGGTAACGGTCGCCCCGTTCTCCCACATGTCAACGCAGATATCGTGAGCCGAACTGTTTGCGCCGATGACGACACAGCGCTTGCCCGCGAAACCGTCACCGCTCACATGCCGGCTGGAGTGATACTGTACGCCTTCGAATTTCTCCTTGCCCGAAATCTCCACCTCGCGCGGCGGACCGTAGGAGCCGGTGGCGAAGACCAACTGCTTCGGCCTCAATACCACGTCCTGGCCGTCGCGGCACACATTGACGGTCCATTCACCCGATTGCGGATCGTAGGATGCGCTCAGCGCTTCCGAGGACGTCCAGTAATTGAGTTCCATGATTTTGGCGTACATCTCGAGCCAATCGCCCATCTTGTCTTTGGGCGTGAATACTGGCCAATGCTCCGGGAACGGAATATAGGGCAGATGATCATACCAGACCGGATCATGCAGCACGAGCGTGCGGTATCGGTTGCGCCACGAGTCGCCAGCGCGCGGATTTTTCTCCAGGATGATGGTGGGCACGCCCAGCATCCGGAGCCTGGCGCCGAGCGCAATGCCACCTTGCCCCCCACCGATAATGACGCAGTATGGCTGTTGCGTGTGGCCAAGTGCACGCTGTTCTTCGTCCCTCTTGTCAGCCCAGGTCTGGCGCAGCCGGGATGCGCCATGGACGATACCCTTGTCGCGGGTGTGGCCTTTCGGTTCTTCGTGCCCCTTCAGCTCATCCATCGACGTGAGGAAGGTAAATCCCAAACCATCCTTCAACCGCAGATGACCGCTGCCGCGCGCCACGGCTGTTTCGAACTTGAACCAGGCTTCAATGAAGCCTCCGTTCTGCTCCGCCGCGCCATCCAGCCTGAACTGATCGGGCTTCGCCAATCCGACCGTTGCGCCAAGCATCGCTTCGATTGCATCACGGCCTTCGGCAGTCCTGATGTTCCAGGTTAGCGCCACGAGATCGCGCCAGTAGCATTCTTCGCCGAACAGCGCTGCGGCAGATGCCGCATTGGTGCTTCGGAGCGCGGTGTTCAACCTTTCCAGCCATGCCGATGCCATATCCGTCACAGTTTGCGTTGTTGAATGGTCCCGGCTGGTGTTCATGTCAGTGCTGTCCACCAATCAGGCGACCGGCGCGGGCGGTAACGCCATGCTGCGGCGTGAATGACAGCGTGCCGTTCACATAGACGCGGGCAATGCCCAGCGACACCTGGCGCGGGTCATCATAGGTGGCCTTGTCGATGATGGTGCCGGGATCGAACAGCACCAGGTCGGCATAGGCGCCTGCTTTCAGCAACCCACGGTCCTTGAGGCCGAAAACTTTTGCGGTGAGGCCGGTCATCTTGTGGATCGCCGTCTCGATTGAAAACAGTTTCTCGTCACGCGCATAGTGGCCGATGACGCGCGGGAATGTGCCCCATAGGCGCGGATGCGGATGGGTGTCATGCGGCAAGCCATCGGAGCCGATCATGGCAATGCGCGAAGACATCACCCGGCGCACATCGGCCTCGTCCATCTGAAAATAGATGGCGCCGGCCGGATCGAGCCGCCGCGCCGCTGCTTGCAAATCGCACCCCCATTCCTCGGCAATGGACTTCAACGCGCGCCCAGTCATTTCGGGATGCGGTTTCGACCATGAGATGCGGATCGGATAATCCGCCGTCACCAGATCGAGGCGCAAGTTGGTGGAGCCAGCTGCGTACGGATAGACATCGAGATTGACCGGCTGCTTGCCCGCCGCCGCCTCGAGCTTCGGCAAGGTTTGATGTGTGCGGCCCCAATTGGCGGGCCCGGCGCATTTGTGATGCGACACAACCAGCGGAATGTTCGCCGCCGCCGCAGTGGCGACCGATTCATCGATACTGTCGAGCACGCGATCGAACTCGTCACGCATATGCGTGGCATAGATGCCGCCATGCCTCGCAAAGCATCGGGCGATGGCGCTCACTTCCTTGGCATCAGCCGCACTGTTGGTGGGATAGAACAGGCCAGTCGAAAAGCCCGCCGCACCATTGTTCATCGCCTCCTCGGCAAGCACGTTCATGGCTGCGATCTCGGCGCCGTTTGCCTTGGCGGCGACATCGCGCATCACGGCGAGGCGCAGTGCCGAGTGGCCGATCAGTGCCGCGACATTCACCGCCGGCACAGTCTTGCGCAGGGCCGCGGCATAAGACGCGAAATCTGGAAACGCATAAGCCTCGCGCCCGCCCAGAAGATTCATCGGAGCCGGCGGATCGCCTGCAAACATCACGGGAGCCAGCGAGATGCCGCAATTACCGGTGACGACGCTGGTGACGCCCTGGCTGATTTTCGGCAGCATGTCAGGCTGGTCGAGCACGATGCGGTCATCATGGGTGTGGGCATCGATGAAGCCCGGCGCCAGTGCGAGGCCGGTGGCATCGATCACCTCATCTCCGGCCGTTGCCGCAATCTCACCGGGCTTCGCCACACCCGCGATGCGCTCGCCTTCTACTGCGACGTCGCCCATCCATGGTGGTGCGCCTGAGCCATCATAGATAAGCGCGGAACGAAACAGCGTCCGGTGCTCCGGCATCACGTCACTCCTCGCTATCGTGTTGGCGCATCAAGGGTGTCGGGTCGGTCGAGGGTGTGGGGATGGCAATGCCGATCCGCGCCACCGTATAGCGCACGCGCCGCAATGGCTCGAGTGCCTTGGGCCCGAGCTTCCGCGCCACGCCCGCCGCCAATGTGTCGATGATCGCCATGTGGGCATAACGCGATGGCGTCGGCATCATCACGTCCGGTCCTTCGGCGATGGTCACGGCGATGACGATGTCGGCAGCCGCCGCCAGTGGCGTTCCGGGCCGCGTCACCGCAATGGTGCGGGCGCCGAATGAGCGCGCGATCTCGACGGCTTCGACCACCGGTTTCGAGCGGCCACTGTTGGAGATCGCCAGCACGCTGTCGCCCGGCGCAAGCGTTGCAGCCGACATGCGCTGCTGGTGGCCATCGCAATAGGCCGAAACCGGAATGCCCAGCCGGAACAGCCGGAGCTTGGCATCCTCGATCATCGCGGCGGAGCCACCACCCTGGCCATAGAGATCGATGCGATGACTATTTGCCAAGGCCTCAATGGCGGTGGCGACGACGGCCGTGTCGATCTGGTCGAGGCATTCGCGTACTGCGCCCGCCGCCCGCATCATCACGGTATGGGCCAGATGGCCAGCGTCATCATCGAAGACACGCTCAGATTTAAGATAGGCCGATGCGACGGTGAGCGTCGTCGCCAGGCTGATCTTGAATTCCGAGAACGAGGCACAGCCGAGCGACCGGCAAAACCGCGTGACGCTGGGCTGGCTGACATCGGCGCGATCCGCCAGTTCGGCGATCGTCATGCGGGTGGCGGCTTCGTAATTGGATGTCACAATCTCGGCGACGCGGCGCTCGGCTGGCGGCAGGTCCTGATCGATACGTTGCAGGCGCGAGACAATATCGATGGTCGCCGGCCGCTTCGGCCGTACCCGTAGAGTCTTGGCTGTCACCGCAACGCTCACCCTGTTTTAGCCCTCGTTCGCATTCGAAACGGCGGAAAGTACTCTGTAATCAAATTACATGGATTTCAGGCTTGGGCAACTACCTGATTACAGACCGGGAATTTCCCGTCTGCTGCACCTGCGAACAACACAGAGTCCAATAACAACGCTTTTAAAGGCTTTGGAGCGGCGCAATGCTGACCTGCCGGGCGCGGCTGACTGCAAGAAGTCTATTGCGCATCCCACGAATTTGTAACATCATTTCAGAATTAGCGCTGGTTCGCCGGGAAAGTCACAACGTGTCGATCATGGAAAAAGCGGCAAGAAATAGCGGTTCCGGGGTGGCGCGCGCCGTCAAGATGGCGATCCGCGACGCCAGCAAATTCTATCAGACTCGTTCCGGCGCCGTGCATGCCCTCGACAATGTCTCGCTCGATGTGCGCGAGGGCGAGTTCCTGTGCATTCTCGGGCCATCGGGCTGCGGCAAGACCACGCTGTTGTGGTCGATGGCCGGCCTTCACACACTGAGTTCCGGCGACATCACGCTGGGCAACGAGAAGATCACCAAGCCGCATCCGGAGATCGCCATGATCTTCCAGGATGCCAATTTGTTGCCGTGGCGCAATCTCATCAAGAATATCGAACTGCCTTTCGAGTTGAAGCGCCGCGCACCCGACCGGGCGCGCATCAACATGCTGCTTGAGCGTGTTGGTCTCACAGGATTCGAAAACAAGTTCCCGCGCGAATTGTCGGGTGGCATGCAGCAGCGCGCCTCGATCGTCCGCAGCCTCTCGGTTGATCCTTCGGTGCTGTTGATGGACGAGCCGTTCGGGGCGCTCGATGCCTTCACGCGCGACGAGATGAACCTGCTGATCCAGGAAATCTGGATGGAGACGAAAAAGACTATCGCCTTCGTTACGCATTCTATTTCCGAAGCAATCTTCCTCGCCGACCGCGTGGCGGTGATGTCAGCCAGGCCCGGACGCATCGCTGAAATTTATGACATCGATATTCCACGGCCGCGGTCGATCGATATCCAGACGCAGCCAGACTTCATCAAGCGCATACTCGACATCAAATCGCGCATCGAACACGGCCGTGGCGCGAAACTGGCGATCACTTAAGGCCAAGGCACAGGAGGACGGGACGTGGACAAGGTGCTGGGCGACAAGATCCCGGAGTTCAACAAGAAGCAGGCGGGCGGCGGCAACGTCGGCCTGAGTGGCGCTTCCTTCAGCCTCGGTGATCATCGCTCCAAGTTCGAAATCCTGGTGATCATCCTGGTCGCCGTCGTCATCATTGGCGGCATGGAGCTGACACTCCATATCCTCAAAGTACCACAATATGTGCTGCCGAAACCCAGTCTCATCATCACGGCGCTGTTCACCGAATGGAAGTTCATGTGGCCGCATATCCTTATCACGCTGTATGAGCTGCTCACCGGCTTTGCCATCGGCGCGTCGATCGGCTTTGTGCTTGCCGCCGTCATCACCCAGTTCCCGTTTGTCGAGAAGATCGTGACGCCTTACATCTTGCTGCTGGTGACAACGCCGATGCTGGCGCTGGTGCCGTTGCTGATCCTGCGCTTCGGGTTTGGCAGCGAGCCGCGCATCATCGCCATTGCGCTGGCGAGTGGCCCGATGGTGATGATCAATGCCGCCACCGGCTTCCGCCGTGTCGATCTCGCCAAGATCGCGCTCGCCCGCTCGTTCGGCGCCAGCACGTTGCAGATCTTCACCAAGATTCGCATTCCCATGGCCATGCCGATGATCATCGTCGGCCTGATGGTTGGTTCGATCTTCGGGTTGCTGACGGCGGTTGGCGCTGAAATGGTCGGTGGTGCCGAGGGCCTCGGCAACCGCCTCACCTATTATTCGGCGCTGATCCGCATGCCGCAGTTTTTCTCGATCATTCTCATTCTCGCCTTCATGGGAATATCGATCTACGTGTTCTTTTTCTGGCTCGGAAAGAAGTGGGCCAGTTGGGAAGCCTGACCGGCAACAAGACGGGGTGACACCCCGCACGTTTGCAAACCGGTGACGTCATCGCGCAAGTCTAACAGAGGAGAAGACAGGAATGACCGGCACTATGATGATTGGACGCCGCCGCTTGCTGACTCTTTCGGCAACCGGCATTTCAGCTTTGGCATTGGGCGGATTGAGTTCGCGCGATGCGCGGGCCGCCGACATGATCCGCTGGGTCAGCCCGCGCGGCACTGTCGAGGTGCTCGATGACTATCCCTATTGGGTAGCCAAGAAGTTCGGCTATTTCGGCGACATCGAGACAACACTCGAGCCTGGCCCATCGGATGCGACAGCGACGGTGAAACTCGTCGACCAGAACCAGGCCGACGTCGGTTATCCGTCTCCCGGCGTGTTCTCGCTGGGCTTAGCCCAAGGCATGCCGCTGGTCTCGGCCTTCCACATGGGCGGCGGCGATGTGTTCAGCTTTGCCTTCCGCAAAGGCGAGAAGCCCGACAGCCTCAAGGGCCTCGAGGGCAAGACGGTGGTGCTGGGGTCGGCTGGCTGGCAATCGATTTGCGATCCGATGCTGAAAGCGGCGGGCGTCGATATCTCGACGATCAAGTATGTCGATGCCGGCTGGCCCACCTGGGGCACGGCGCTGAAGGAAGGTAAAGGCGATTCGGCCTTGGCGTGGGAGGGCCTGCGGGCTCAGTGGAAGGGCCAGGGTTTCGACTTCGATTATTGGCTGGGCCGCGATTTCTCGAAACTTCCGGCCAACAGCTTCGTCATCCGCAAGGCGGATTTCGAGGATGACGCCAAGAAGAAAATCTATGCCCGCTACTTCCAGGGCTG
>JANLTS010000211.1:0-11997 GCA_031363045.1 Hyphomicrobiales bacterium | reverse complement strand
GCCTGTGAGGGGGCCCTGTTCTTAACTGGAGATACCATCATGCAGCGAAATCTACCCACGCGAACGGCGGCGCGCCTTGCGGCGTTCGTTCTAGCTCTGTTCATACTGGTCCCTGCGAATGCAGTGGCCGCGACATTCAATCAGCCATTGAACTCCAGTCCAATCGCACTTTCTGCCGATCAGAAATTGCTGTGGGTCGTGAATCCGCGCGACGACACCGTGTCGGTGCTCCGCTCTCAAAACAGCGAAGTGCTCGCCACCATTTCCACCGGCGACGAGCCGCGCAGCGTGGCGCTCGATCCTGACAACCGCTTTGCCTTCGTGGCCAATGCCGCCGGCAATTCGGTCACCGTCATCCGTATCATCTCCGACAGCGTCGCCAATTTTTCGGCGGTGGTCGACAAAACTCTGAAAACCGGAGCGGAACCGTGGGACATCGTTATCTCACCCGATGGCAACCGCGTTTTCGTGGCAAACAGCGGCCAGGACACCATTACGGTGATTAACGCCGACACGCAGAAGATCATCGGCCAGGTTAACCTGCGCAACAGTGTTTGCAATGATCCCGACCGCAGCCGCCGCTTCCAGCCGCGCGGCATGGCGGTCATCCTCGCCAACACCCAGCTCTATGTGACGCGGTTCTTGTCATTCACCAAGAACAATGGCGGCCGCCAGGGCACCGACAATGGCAAGGAAGGTGCGGTCTGCCGTATCGCAATCAACACCGCTGCGACAAACATCAGCGGCTATGTGCCGGCACAACTCATTAGATTTGCGCCGCAACTTACTGGCTTTGCTGTCGATTCGAACGGCGACGGCGTAGCCGATCCCACCAAGGCCTTCCCTAACCAGATGCAGAGCATCGTCATCCGCGGCAACCGGGGTTTCATGCCGAATGTTGCGGCATCGCCGACCAGTCCCCTGGTCTTCAACAACGACACGCAATCTTTTGTTACCGTGCTCAACAATGTCGGCAGCGGCGTTCTGACTGACGGCGGATCGCTGAACCTGCATCTCGGAGCGCGCGATCCGGAGCCGGGCAAAAAGAAGTTGTTCTTCGCCAATCCTTGGGCCATCGCCTTTACCAATCAATCGGGCATCGGTTTTGGCTATGTCGTCTCGGCGGGCAGCGATGTGATCGTCAAAGTCCGGGTCAATGCAAATGACGGTATCGGGTTTACGGTCGATAGCGATACCACCCGCTACATCGATCTCAACGATCCGGAGAAAGCCTCGACCCGCGGTGGAAGGGCTGGCAAAAATCCGCAAGGCATTGTCATTACCTCCAATGGCCTCAAGGCTTTCGTCACCAATCAAGTTTCTGGCAACGTTTCGGTCATTGATACTACCACCGATAAAGTTATCGATGTCGTCCAGACCGCGACGCTGCCAACACCCGGATCGCTGGCCGAAGAACTGAATGCCGGTGCCGAGATGTTCTTCTCGTCGCGCGGCAATTTCGTCAGGCCGAACGGAACGACAGTTTCGACATCGGAGCGCCTTTCATCAGAAGGTTGGCAGGCTTGCGCTAGCTGCCACTTCAATGGTTGGACCGATGGCGTTGTCTGGCAATTCGGCGCCGGCCCACGCAAGTCCGTCAATCTGGCCGGAAGCTATGATCCGACGAACAGGAGCAAGCAGAAGATCCTGAATTACTCAGCCATCTTCGATGAGGTTGAAGACTTCGAAGCGAACATCCGAAATGTTTCGGGGCCAGGCGGGCTTGCGGCAGCCATCACCTGTCAGTCGGGATTGCCAACCAGCACGTTCGATCCGAACCATGGTTTGTTAATTGGCGA
Source organism: Hyphomicrobiales bacterium (assembly GCA_031363045.1). Lineage (GTDB taxonomy): Bacteria > Pseudomonadota > Alphaproteobacteria > Rhizobiales > Aestuariivirgaceae > Aestuariivirga. The sequence continues at coordinate 10,198 of JANLTS010000211.1, read as the reverse complement.
TAACGGCAATATCAATGTGCCACCCTGTATCGTCAATTCACTTGCCAAGGCCAATGCCGGCCGCAAGCAACTGGCGATCGATCCAGTGGGCGAAACCACCAAAATACCGGCCCTGACGGCCTTGAAGAAGTGGGTGCAGTTTGCCATTCGCGTTCCCAACGGACCGCTGACCAGCGATGAGATCGCCGGCGGCGTTTCGCAAGCCGCCATCAATGCCGGCCGCACGCGCTTTGATGCGCAATGCAGCAACTGCCACAAGAGCGGGCTGTGGAGCAAGAGCGACAAGGACTTCGTGTCGCCGCCGCCTTTCGCGCAGATCACCTGCGAGGTCGATCTGTTGACAGCGGCACCACCGGGATCGCAATGCGTGACCGCGAAGGTGACCGGCGATCCGGTCTCAGTGCAGTATCTGCGCCGGTTCCTGGAAGATGTCGGATCCTTTGATCTCGGTGTTCCGGGCAAAGGCAATGGCATTGGCAATAATGTCGGTGCCGACGAAAAGGCAGCGGCTGGATTGGTCGCGGGCGTTTCGCAACCGCCCAAGGACGCGCTTGGCCGCGACTACAACAACGATGGCGTGGGCGCGGGCTACAACGTGCAATCGCTGCTCGGTGTTCACATGGTGCAGCCATACATGCACAATGGCGCATGCGAAACGCTGGCCTGCGTGGTGGGTGACGTCAACCACCGCACTGGCAACGGCCGCTTCCCGGACCTGCTTAACACCGCCGACAAACGCAAGGATGTGACGACCTTCCTTGAGTCGATCGACGCGGCAACAGTGCCGCTGAACTAAACGATTGCGCTGACATGACCGCGTCCGGAGAAATCCGGGCGCGGTTTAGTTTTTGCGCGCCATTGTTAAGCCGTCGCAGATCGGAGTCATGCAGATCTCGACTCGATTGTCTTTTGCGACTTTGCTGTTGATGGCGCGGATGGCATTGGTGTCGGCATCGGTGACTTTGAAGTCTGCAACTTCGCCACCCCACAGCGTGTTGTCGATCAGAATGAGGCCGCCTGCGCGCAGCAATTTGAGGGCGCCTTCGTAATAGTCATCATAGCCGGTCTTGTCGGCGTCGATGAAGGCAAGATCGAAAGTGCCGGCCTCGCCGTTTTTCAGAAGCCTGTCGATGACAGCGTTGCCGCCGTCGAGATGAAGGTCGATGCGATCGGCCACTCCCGCCTTGATCCAATACTTGCGGCCGATGTCGGTCCATTCCTTGGAGACATCGGCACAGGTAATCTTCGCTGCGCCAGCGAGTGCCATGGCCAATGACGAATAGCCGGTGAAGGTTCCGAACTCAATGATGCGCCTGGCGCCCATCAATTTCACCAGCAGGCCCATGAAGGCGCCCTGCTCCGGCCCGATCTGCATGCCGGCCTGGGTGAGCTTGGCAGTTTCGAGGCGGAGCTCTTTCAAGACGTCTGGTTCGCGATAGGCGTGGGCGGCGTAGTAATCATAGAGATCGCCTTTTAGGCCGATTGTTTTTCCTGTCATGTCAATACCTTGAGATCAGAGGTTGAGAAATCGATTCACGTGGATTCCGGCGCGTTTGATTTGGGTGGTTGCACAAACCGCTGGTAGAGCCAGCCAATGCCGACCAGACATAACCCCAAGCCGACAAAGCTGGCGATGCGCAGCAGGCCTTCGAGGTTCGACATGTCCCACAAGAACACTTTCAGCACGACAAGCACCATGACGCCCAGGCCGGCATAGCGGATGTATTGCCGCGCCAGTTTCAATCCGGCGATAAAGAGTGCGAGCGCCAGCACCAGCCAGACGGCGGAATAGGCATAGGATTCGGCGAGACTGAGGGATTCAGGCACCATGCTTGGCCCCTGGAATACGCGTTTGGTTTCAAGCGTCACATAGGCAAAGACCAGCGCCAGTGCGAGTCCACCGGCGGCGGGCCGCATCTGCTTCCAGTCCAACACATCGAGTTTCAGGGTGATGAGCGCGATGAAGCCGATGGGGGCCACGTAGCTCAGCAACAGCGAGTTAATGGCGATGCTGCCGATGAGCGGCTCGCCGCTGAACACCGGATTGTAAATGGCGAAGCCGCCGAAGACGATGGCTAGGCCCGAAAGCACCAACAAGCCGCGGCCAGACCACAGGGTTGCCTTGTCCGACAGGATGCCGCTGCGCCAGACAAGTCCAGTCGCCAACACCAGCCAGATCAACACGTGGAGGGCTGCTTCCAGTTCGTCCTTCGGTTCGGGCGACATCAGCGATCCCTGATAGAGCCGCTTCAGTTGGAGTGAGAGGTAGGTGGTGAACAGCACCACGGCGAGGGTTTCGACATAGGGTTTGAGCTTTTCGAGACCGAGAGGGGCCAGCGACCGGGCGATAAACCAAAGGAGCACTGCCGGGGCCAGATAGGCCAACAGCAGGGCATTGAAGACAACACCGCCCTGGAGTGTATCGCCGCTGACGACTGGATTCAGCGACACCAAGGATGCACCGAAAATGGCAATGGTCGAACCCGCCAGCAGAACGCGAGCACCCCATGAGGCGATGAAGGACGAGTAGAGTCGTTGGCGGTAGAGCAACCCATAGGCGGCGCCGAGCCAGGTCAGGATATGCGCCGAAATCTCGAGCAGTTGTGGGTGATCGGCGGTGACGCCGCCGCCAATCAGCACGCGGATTTCGAGCGAGGCCAGCGAGATGACAAGGCCGAGGCTCAGGCCTTCGAGGCTGACGGCCGAGCGCACATATCCCGCCGTTTTCAGGAAACGGCTGGCCGCGAGGAACAGGATGGCCGGCACGCCATAACCATAGAGCAGCCAGTGCTGGCCCAAAGGCAGGCTGCGGTCATCGAGCCAGAGATGGCGCGAGACGAAGAGTTTAAGCGTGGTGAGTGAACCATAGGCAGCGGCAATCGAGCCCTGGAGTGTTACCCGCATCCGGCCGGCCAGAACCGCGAAGAGCAGCGCCAATGCGGCGATGACCAACGTCAGCCATACGGCGTCGAACCAGCGGTCAGCGGCAAAGAGCAGGAGCAAGGCGGCGCCGATGGAAAGAAGGCCCGCAGCGAGATTGGCCTGTGGTTCGCCATCATGGCGGCTGCGGCCAAGGTAGGCGGTGGCCAGGAGGCCCATCGCAAAGGCGATGGCGATGATGGCCCAGGTGGTGGGGCCCAGCAGCACGTCAACGCGCGCCCAGGCGCCAGTGACGAACAGGGCAGCGGCGGCTCCACCTATTGCGCCCCATAATGCCGGGGCAGGTTTCAGGCGGGCGCCGAGACAGGAGACGATGGTCAGGGCCAAACCGGTGCCAAGCATCCAGCGCAGGAATTCAGGGGCAGCACCTCCGGGGATCGACGACCACAGGCCGTTCTCGTCCATGGCGAATTCGTGGAAGGCGACCTCTTGCCACGCCATCGGCACGACGAATGCGAGGGCTGCGGCGACGGGCGCCAGGAGTTCGAGCCCGGGTTTCCGCCAGGCGAGCCAGACTTGGCTGGCGAGGGCCGCCATGAACAGGGAAATTGCCAGTGTTGCGTGACCGGATTTGTTGACGAGGATGGCCAGCAGCACGGTTCCGGCGGCAAGGCCAGCAAGGCCGATGAGCAATTGGGGGGTGGGCGTTGGTATGCCGCGCAGCCCGCCGCTTTCGGGCTTCAGGATGTTGAGGCCTGACAATCCATAGAGGGCGATGAGGCCAATGGCATGGGCGAACAAGCCGACCGGCAGCACATCGGCTGATGTGAACGGGCCGTTGAACCACAGCAACGTCCACAACGAAGACCCGGCTATGGCGGCATAGCCCAGCCACCACCAGGTGCGGCCACGCAAGGTGGCGAAGCTGGCGGCGAGGATCACCAACAAATAAGGAAATAGCCCCCAGGCACTGGGCGTTTCGGATGGGATGATGGCGGGTGTGCCATAAGAGCCGATGAGACCCAGCGCAGCGATGAGCGGACCTTGCAGCCGCGAAAGGCCGAGGGCGCCAATCCCTACGATGGCGAGGCCGATGAAGGCGGTCGTCGGCACAATCAGGCCATAGAGCGCATAGGCGGCATAGATGCTGCCGAACAGCGTGACGATACCGCCAGCCGAGAGCGCGGCGGGGACATAGCTCTGTTCATTGCCGGGAGCCGACTTGCGGCGCACGAATTCGCCAGCCGCCACCAGCAAAGCTCCGGCGATGAGGCCCAAGACGATCTGCAATGTGGGCGGAATGAGATTGTTGTCATAGGCATATTTGACGAAGAGCAAGCCGCCGATGGCGATGGCAAGGCCGCCGATCCATACGAACCAGCGCGAGGCGAGTGCCTGCTCCATGTCGCGGCTGGGGGCCTTGCTGGGAGGCGCGGACGGTGTTGGTTCCGGAATTGGCTGGTTGGCCCAGCCACTCCAGTTGGCGGGTGCTGGCGTGGAATCTTCCGACGATTCAGGGATCGGTGCTTCATCAGCAATGGTGCTCGCCGCGATCTCGGCAACCGCTTCCTCCGGGGGCGCATTGCTGGCCTGAAGAGGAACTGCGGGCGCGGCCTGTGCTTCCTCGACGGGGAACTCACGGTCATCGACGGTGCTGGCGACAGCCGTTGCCCGCATCTTCGCCAATTCATCGATGGTGTTGCCGAGTTGCAGCTTCAGTTGCGCCAGCTTCGTCTCAAGTGCGGAAATCTTGCTGAGCGCGACCAGTGCCAAAACGAAGGTCACAATGGCGATCAGGAATGCAAACCCGTCCATGCTTTTTCTCCCGTCCCCGACTCAACATTACACGGCTTGCATGGACTTGTCGAAACTGGGAAACAGGTGCCGATGACGTTGCGCGACAACATCCGCCCTGCCCTCTATTCCACCAGCACAGTGGCCTGGGAAATTGCCGAGGGGCTGGTGCCATATGCGGAGGCTGTGGCGCGCATGGACCTTGAGACTGCGGCAATCGCCAAAGGTGATGCGCCAGAGCGCGTCTGGCTGCTGGAACATCCGCCGCTGTACACGGCCGGCACTTCCGCCAATGATTCCGATCTCGTTTCGCCGGAGCGCTTTCCAGTATTCAAGACGGGACGTGGCGGACAATATACCTATCATGGGCCGGGCCAGCGCGTGGCCTATGTGATGCTTGACTTGAAGCGGCGCGGTGGCGACGTGCGGGCCTTCGTGGCGGGGCTCGAGCAATGGATCATCGATACACTCGATGAGTTCAACGTGAAAGGCGAACGGCGCGAGGACCGGGTGGGCGTGTGGGTAAAACGTGGCGCTCGCGAAGACAAGATCGCCGCCATTGGCATCAGGGTGCGGCACTGGGTGACGTTTCACGGCATCGCCATCAACGTCGAACCCGATCTCTCGCATTTCGATGGCATCGTGCCCTGCGGCATCCGCGAACATGGGGTGACGAGCCTCGTCGATCTGGGTTTGCCGGTGACGATGGCGGACCTTGACGTGGCGATGCGCCGAACATTTGATCATATCTTTGGAGCGACCCCATGAGTTGGCACATCGCGCAGATCAATGTCGGGCGGTTGCGGGTAGAGCCGCCGCATCCGATGATCGCCGAGTTCATGGACAATCTCGACCGCATCAATGCCGTGGCCGAGGCGTCGCCGGGCTTCATCTGGCGGCTGAAGGACGACAGCAACAACGCCACTGCGATCCGCGTGTTCGACGATCCGCGCATCGCCGTCAACATGTCGGTTTGGGCGTCGGTCGAGGCGCTGCAGACCTATGCTTATCGCAGCGAGCACGTGCAATTCTTCCGCAGGCGTGCCGAATGGTTCGAGGATTTCGGCCAGCCGCACCTTGCCCTGTGGTGGGTGAAGGCCGGCCACATACCGGATGGGGCGGAAGGCCGGGCGCGACTAGAGCACCTTGTTTCACATGGGAATTCCGCTCATGCCTTTACGTTTCGAGAACGTTTTCCAGCACCGCAATAATATGTTACTTGTATTGTTACATTAGTTCTCTAGATAGGGATTGCTCAAACGGAGGATCCCTTATGAAGCTTTACTACGCACCCGGCGCCTGTTCGCTGGCACCGCATATCGTGCTGAACGAAATCGGCTCTGACTATTCGCTCGAGAAGGTCGATCTTGGTGACAAGAAAACCGAAACCGGCGCTGACTTCACCGCAATCAACGGCAAGGGTTATGTGCCAACACTTGAGTTCGCCAAGGACCAGGTGCTGACCGAAGTATCCACCATCATCCAATATCTCGCGGACAAGGCTGAAGGCTCAAAGCTGTTGCCCAAGCTCGGTTCGATGGAACGCTACCGCGCCATGGAAATGCTGAACTTCGTTGCCTCCGAACTGCACAAGGGCATCGGCGGACTGTTCGCCAAGGGCATGCCGGAAGAAGGCCGCAAGCTCATCATCGAGCGCGTCTCAAAGCGGCTCGACTGGGTTGAAACGCAATTGGCCCAAAAACCCTATCTGCTAGGCAAGGAATTCTCGGTGGCCGATGCTTATGCGTTCACCGTGATGAACTGGGGCCAATGGGTGGGTCTTGATATTAAGCCGTGGAAGAACATCACAGCCTACATGGAGCGTGTTGGCGCGCGTCCTGGCGTGCAAGCAGCGTTGAAGAAAGAGGGCCTTCTGGCGGCCTGATCGCTTTGTAAGCGATTCGGCAGACGAACCAGAGCGACCCCACATGACGCGGAACGCCATGTGGGGTACTTGGTTGAAAACATACAAATTCCGAGTGGTTGATCAATTCGAGCAGTCCACCCGCTGGATACTCTTGGTGCTGAATCCCAACGTCTAAATGACAGCGGATCCGCTGCCGATCATCGTAATCTTTTCACCGCGGTCTTCCGAGTGGGCGGAGATCGACAGGGTTGTTGCGCAATCTCTGCTGGGATGGCACTATTTCAACTCCTGCCGGATGCTCCGCAACGTCGTTTCCGATTTCGTTGGGTTCGGCTCTCGTCCAGCAAAAAGACTTACCACTGTCTTCAGGGAGTACCGGCTATGACTACTACTTGCCGCGCAGTGTTGGGTTTTCTGCTCGCCATAGTGGGGGCCTCTGCGGTGGCTGCGGCACCGGCTATAACCCTTTCGGCAGACCAGGCCACTCCTACCGCAAGCGTGACGGTTTCGGCAACCGGCTTTCCGCCAAGGGTAGCAGTAGATTTCTATTTTGATCTCTCCCATACGTGCCTGGTTTTCTCCGGCAGCACGGGAGCGGCGTCTTGCGTCATCAAGGTGCCAAGGGATGCAACGCCTCAGCAACACTGGATATCTGTGATGCGGCGTTATGCCGGAACCGGTGCGCAACTGCCAATTCTGGTACGTACCAACTGGTCCCAGCACAGGGGGCTGTCAGAGAATCATCAAAGCAGCAATCCCCTCGAAAACGTGATCAACACCTCAAATGTGGGCAACCTTGAGGAGAGATGGCGGCAGAGGACTGGCTTGTCCTTCCAATCGTCTCCCATCGTTCAAAATGGTGTGGTCTATGCTGTTACAAGGTCATCTCCCGGTAAGATCTATGCCTACTCAGCGCAAACCGGACTGCCCGCTGCCGGCTACCCGCTAACCCTTGGCGTCAATACATTTGTCGGCGGACCTGCAGTGCAGGGGCTCAAACTCTATGCGGCGGGCAAGACCGCGGGAGGCGTTCAGAAAGCCATTGGAATCAATGTCGCGACGCGTGCGGCGCTGCCTGGTTTTCCAGCGACGCTGGCTGGCTGCAGCCCTTCGGCTAACACTTATTCTGCAATGACCGGTGCCGGCACTGTCGTCTTTTCCTGTGAGAACAAAGTCTATGCCTTCAATACAGCGACCGGCGCTGCAAGGCCCGGCTTTCCGGTCATCCTCGGACCGGCTGCTTCCGAGCTTTCCGCACTCGCGATGTCCGGCGACCATCTCTATGCTGGCAGCTCCGAGGGCGCCGTCCACGGTGTCGATATCAATACAGGCGCGGCGTTGACAGGATATCCATTGAGCTTTCCCGGCTTGAGTGTTACCGCAATCAGTATCGCTTCGGGCAAGCTGTTTTTCACGCACATCGACGGCAAGCTTTATGGATATCGGGAAGGCACCGCTGTAGCCCTGCCGGGTTATCCGATCACTGTTGTCTCCAACAATATCTCCTCGCTGGCCGTCGCAAACGGCCGTGCTTATGTCGATGACAATTCCGGACACATGCGGTCATACCGCACGACCGACGGCCAACTCATGTGGACGAGTGTGCAGACTTTTGCGGACTACGGCGCCACGATCGCCAACGGAGTGCTGTTTTCTAACCAGATATTCAACAGGGTCTATGCCTACGTCGCATTGTATGGTGGCCTGCTGTGGTCAACAATCGAAAGTGTCACCAATCTCAGCCCACCGGTGATATCGGATGGGCAGGTCATCATGGCAACATATGACGGCGACGTGGTTGCCTACAGCGTCGATGGCGCGGCGGTGACGGCCAGGAGCGCGCTAGGCAGCAAGCCAGGGCTGGCGGCGCTCAGGCCGAGCCCGAGATTGAAGGCCGTGCGCAACATGCCCTCGAAGTGATTAACCTGGAATGCCAATCGAGATTCGAAGGTTGACGAGCGGATGACTATTGCGTTTGTCATTCGTGGCTGACGGTGCTTCCGAGGGACGTTCGATGCCGTCGGGCACAGATGCGTATTTGGAACGCCACCCTGGGAGGCGCCGGGTTGAGTCACTCAGTTGGCCAGATGACGAACTCTGTCCAATTTTCATCGGGATGGATCGAGGTTTTGATACTCCGGACGAGGCTTAGGCGGGGGCCGCGGTGGCAGGCTTCGACCATGCTGCGGACTTGCGCATCATCGCCTGAAAACACCGCCTCGACAGTGCTGTCGCGGCGGTTTCTGACCCAACCCGCCAAACGCCTAGTCTTCGCCTCGCGCTCCACCCAGGCGCGGAAACTGACGCCCTGCACCCTGCCCTCGATCAGGACGTGAATTGCGGTCACACGAATTCCATGATGACGGCATCGACCGCCAGGCTGTCACCCTGCTTGGCATTGACGGATTTGACCGTCACATCACGTTCGGCGCGCAGGATGTTTTCCATCTTCATCGCCTCGACGACGGCGAGCGTATCGCCGGCCTTCATTTCCTGACCCACACTTGCGGAAATCGAGATGACGAGGCCCGGCATCGGACAAAGCAGTTTCTTCGAGGTGTCGGCGGCGGCTTTCACCGGCATCAGTTTCGCCAGTTCCGCCTCGCGCGCCGAATAGACATGGGCATCCAGTCCGACACCGCGATAGTTGAGGCGGTAGCCATTGAGGATTTTTTTCACCTGCACGGTGACCGGCCCACGGCCCAAGTCGCAAGAGAACACGGGTTCACCCGGCACCCAGCAACAAGCATCGGCCAGCGCGCCGGTCTCTTCCGTGACGCTGACCGGCACCCAGGCCTTGCCCAGTTTGACGATGCGCTCAGCGGCAAAATTCACACCATGATTGGTCATTTGCCCGTTGATCAGGCGCTTCCTACGGTTCTCGATGTGATCGAGAATCATTGCCACCTCGGCCAGCGTGGCGGTGATCTCGCCGGTGATGGCGTGGCCGGTAAAGCCGCCCGGGAACTCCTCGGCGATGAAGCCGGTTGAGAGCGCGCCCTCTTGCCAGCGCGGATTTTCCATGATGGCGGACAAGAATGGCACATTGTGCTGGATGCCCTCGATGTAAAAGGCGTCAAGCGAATGGGCCATGGCGGTTATGGCTTCGGCCCGCGTCGGCGCGTGAGTGCAGAGCTTGGCGATCATCGGGTCATAGTAAATCGAGATTTCGCCACCCTCGAAGACGCCGGTGTCGTTGCGCACGGTGATGCCGTGGGCTGATTGCTCCGCAGGCGGACGATATTTGACGAGGCGGCCGGTGGACGGCAGGAAATTGCGGTATGGGTCTTCGGCATAGATGCGGCTTTCGACCGCCCAACCTTTCAGCTTTACGTCCGACTGCTTGAGAGTGAGTGGTTCACCCGCAGCGGAACGGATCATCTGCTCGACAAGATCGATGCCGGTGATCAATTCGGTGACCGGGTGTTCAACCTGAAGCCTCGTGTTCATTTCGAGGAAGAAGAACGAGCGATCCTGGCCCGCCACGAACTCCACTGTGCCGGCGGAATCATAGTTCACTGCCTTGGCAAGTGTCACTATCTGATTGTTGATGCCACGGCGCGCCAGCTGATCCACCATGCACGCCGGGATGATGCCTCGATTGGGCGGGATGTGTATTTCGCAGGGGGCGCGCTACGCCTTCGAAACCCCGACATC
>JANLTS010000169.1:0-5816 GCA_031363045.1 Hyphomicrobiales bacterium | reverse complement strand
GGCATCGCCAATGATCTGGCGCTGGAACGGGCGAGGTTGCTGCTGTCGCGGCTCAATATTCCGCAGCGGCTTTGGCACCTGTCGCCGATGACCTTTTCAGTCGGCGAACAGCAACGGGTCAACATCGCCCGCGGCTTTGCGGCTCACTTTCCAATCCTGCTGCTCGATGAACCGACGGCCTCTCTCGATACCGGCAATCGCCAGCGGGCACTCGAGTTGATCGATGAGGCGCGGAAGGCCGGCAGTGCGGTGATCGGCGTCTTTCACGACGACGCGGAACGCCGCCAGTCTTGCAGCCGCGAGATCGCGCTCGCCTGATATCCGACGCCGACATCGGATCGTTACATAATTCGGGGATCACTCCGGCCATGCGTTACGCAATCTACTACGCACCATCACCAGGCTCGCTCCTGCATCGACTCGGCGCTGAGTGGCTGGGCCGCGATGCGTTTGGCCATTTGGCTATCAACCGGATCGGTGATGAATGGCACATAGACGTGACCAGCGATGCGCGCCGCTACGGATTTCACGCAACGCTCAAACCGCCGTTTGAATTGAAGGACGGCAAGAGTGCCGAGGGCCTTTGCATTGCCGCCGGTAACTTGAGTGCAAACCTGAAGCCGGTTTTGATCGACTCACTGGAGCTGCGACAGATCGACGGCTTCCTGGCGCTTGTCCCCGAGGGTGATGCCGCCGCGATCGACGGGCTTGCCGCCATATGTGTGCGCGAGTTCGAGGGATTCCGGCGGCCGATGGCGGAAGCCGAATTGAATCGCCGCCGAAGCGTGGGCCTCTCGCCCCGGCAGAACGAACATCTACGGCGCTGGGGCTACCCATATGTTTTCGACGAGTTCCGCTTTCACATGACGCTGTCGCGCCGCCTCGTGGCGCTTGAGGCGGACGCACTCGAACCGCTGGCCCGCTCGCATTTTTCCGCCGTGCTTGGCCGGCCTCTGGAGATTGATGGCCTGACAGTGTTTTGTCAGGCGGTGCCGGATGCACCCTTCGAAGCCATTCAGCGATTTACGTTTGCACTCCCCTCTATGGAGGCCGCCACATGACGGACGCCATCTTCACCAACGCACAAATTGTGTTACCCGACGAAGTGGTCAACGGCACATTGATCGTGCGCGAAGGGCGGATTGTCGAAGTGCTCGAAGGCCCAACCGCAGTGCCGGCCGAAGATCTTGAGGGCGATTTCCTGATCCCCGGTTTGGTTGAGCTTCATACCGATCATCTTGAGAATCACTATCATCCGCGCCCTGGTGTTGCTTGGCCGGCGATCTCGGCGGTCATCGCCCATGATGCACAGATCGCCGCAGCGGGGATCACCACGGTATTCGATGCGTTGCGCGCCGGGACGTTCGATCCGGGCGATCTTTCGGCGCGGCACGCCGAGGCCTTGACCAAGGCCATCACCGCCGCGCAAACCGCAGGGCATTTGCGAGCCGAGCACTTCATTCACCTGCGCTGCGAATTGCCATGCCCCGATACGGCCGAGTCAGCGGAATTGACGGCGGCCGCTGGCGCCCTGCATCTCATGTCGATCATGGATCACACGCCTGGGGCGAGGCAGTTCGTGTCGCTCGACAAGTTCAAGGAATATTATCTTGGCCGCAAACTTATCGTTCCGGAAAAGATCGATGCCTATATCGAAGAGCGGCGCGCCCTGCAGGACAAGCATGCTGCCGTCAACAAGCGCGGCATTCTCGAACTCGCCAACCGCATCGGCGTCAGGCTCGCCAGTCATGACGATGCAACTGAAGCGCATGTCGAAGAAGCCCTGGCCGATGGCGTGACAATCGCCGAATTCCCGACGACGGGTGAGGCAGCGAGGGCCGCCCACCGTAACGGCCTCGCGGTGCTGATGGGGGCGCCCAACATCGTACGCGGCGGCTCGCATTCCGGCAACATCTCGGCAGCTGAAGTGGCGGCGAATGGCCATCTCGACATTATTTCTTCGGACTATGTTCCCTCCAGCCTGTTGTTGGCGGCCTTCGCGCTCGCCCAAACCGTCGAGGGTATGAGCCTGCCTAAGGCCATGCGCCTGATTACTCTCAATCCGGCGCATGCGGCCGGTCTTGAAGATCGCGGTGCCATTGAACCCCGCCGCCGGGCCGATCTCGTGCAGGTGCGGATGGCGGATGGATTGCCGGTGGTTCGCCGAGTCTGGCGCGAAGGAAAAAGGGTGATGTGATGGCACAGTTCACAGGACATCTGGTTCTGGTCGTTGGGCCAAGTGGCGCGGGGAAGGACAGCGTATTGCGTGGCGCTGCCCAGGAGTTTGCATCTGATCCGCGGTTTGTTTTCCCACGCCGCATCGTCACGCGCGCTGTCGAAGTGGAAGCCGAGGATCACGGCAGCATGGATGAGAGCGAGTTCGAACGCGCCGCCGCCGAAGATGCTTTTGCGCTTTGGTGGAACGCCCACGGCAACTCCTATGGAATTCCGAAGTCGATCGAGAATGACCTGGAGGCAGGCCGCATCGTGGCCGTCAACGTCTCCCGAAGTATCCTCGCCGCCGCGGTCGAACGTTATCCCCATGTGATCGTCGCCGACGTGACGGCGTCGCCCGAGAACCTCGTATCGCGCATCGTGGCGCGGGGCCGTGAAAGTGAAGCCGAAGCCATTGAGCGGGTAGCCCGCAAAGTGCCGTCATTTCCGTCGGGTGTTCCGGTCGTGCGGATTGTGAATGATGGAATGTTGGCAGTGGCGATTGATGAGTTCGGCGCTCTGCTTTTGCGTTTATCGAACGCAGGCAGCAGCAATCCTGTTTGGGAAGACACCGATGAATTTGGCGATGACGACGATGGACGCCTCGCTGCTGCCGGATAAGCCGCGACACTACAGCGGATCGTCACCTCGCGAGGTGGCGATTCGCGGCGGCCTGTGCCTGCTTGACGTGGAGGGCTTGGTGGAGGCGGACCTGATCTGTTGCGATGGCGTCATTGCCGAGATTGCCGCGCCGCGCCGCAGCCGTGGAGAGCAAGTGATTGACGCGGCGGGCTGCCTGGTCTTGCCGGGCATCGTCGATATCCATGGCGATGCCTTCGAGCGCCAGATTATGCCGCGTCCCGGAACCGCGTTTCCACTCGAGATCGCCATGCTCGAGACCGACCGGCAGCTGGTCTCGAATGGCATCACCACGGCCTATCACGGCATTACGGTGTCGTGGGAACCGGGCTTGCGGGGCATCGAACAGGCGCGCCGCATCATCGCTGCCATTGATCGCCTTGAGGCGGAGTTCAAGGCTGACCATCGCATCCAGCTTCGTTGGGAAACCTATGCACTCGATGCAACAAGTGAAATCGCCGGCCTGTTTGGGCGGCGCAAGAAGCCGATGCTGGCGTTCAACGATCACACGACACCATCGCTTGTCGGCAACCGCGAGGCCGGGAAGATCGGCAAGGCGGCCGAACGCTCTGAAATGTCAGTTGATGATTATCGTGAGATGCTTGCACAAGTGAGTGAACGCAATACTGAAGTGCTGCCGGCGATCAGGGAATTGGGTGCGGCGGCACGGCACCAAGGCGTGCACATGCTGTCGCACGACGATCACTCGGCGGAGATGCGCCGGGACTACCGCGACCTTGGCGTGACGATAGCCGAGTTTCCGATGAATTGGGAGACGCTGGATGAGGCGGCGGCGGCTGGTGATGACATCGTTCTGGGTTCACCAAATGTGGTGCGCGGTGGCAGCCACAATGGTGCGATAATGGCGGAGACGGCGATCACCAGAGGTCTCTGCGCCGTGCTCGCCTCCGACTACTACTATCCCACCCCGATGCATGCGGCGATGATCCTTGTAGACCGTGGCGTTCTGGCAATCGGCAAGGCGTGGGATCTCGTGAGTGCCGCCCCGGCGCGGGCTTGCGGATTGCTAGACCGCGGCCGGATTGCGCGTGGCCTGCGCGCCGATCTGGTTATCGTGCCGCTCGGCAAACAGCGCCCGGTGACAACACTGGTTGAGGGCCGTACTGTGTATTCCGGCCAGTAGCGCGTCAAATGGTCGTCGAAGCGTTGCCGGCGATCGCCATGCGGAGCCGCGTCGATACCATGTCGATCACCGAGACGGTCAGCAGTATCATGATGATGAGAAAACACACGGTCTGCCATTCCAGCGTGCGGATCTGTTCGGACAGCTGGAGACCGATGCCGCCGGCGCCGACGATGCCGATAATGGTCGCGGAACGGGTGTTCGATTCGAAGTAATAGAGAACCTGACTGATCAGCACAGGCGCCACTTGCGGCAGAATGCCGAAGCGGATGGTGTGCAGCCGCGATCCGCCCGCTGCCATGACGCCTTCGACCGGGCGCTTGTCCGAAGCCTCGATTGCCTCCGAAAACAGTTTGCCGAATGAACCGACATCGGAGATTGCGATGGCGAGAACGCCCGCGAATGGGCCAAGCCCGACGACGTTCACCCAGATCAGCGCCCATACCAGGATGTCGATACCGCGCAACGTGTCGAACGATCGCCGCGCAAAGAACCGCAATATCTGCGACACGGTCGTGTTGTTGGCGGCAATGAAACTCAAGGGCAGGGCGATCAGCGCGGCGATCATGGTGCCAAGAAAGGCAATGGCGACGGTTTCGCCCAATGCTTTCATGAAACGGATCAGGGTTGGGGTGTCGACCCAACTCGGCGGAAACATCAGTGTTACGAAATTGCCGAGGCTCAGGAGTCCATAGAAGAATTTTGTGAAGGAAAACCCGAGATGCCACAGCCCGTAGATCAGCAAGACGATGGCGGCGGCTACGACATAATAACCAATTCGGCTGTCAGCTGCGAAGCTCGACTTGTACCTTGCCCGGAACGCGGTCTCCTCAATTGCGTTGTATCCGTCGTCGCTGGTCATGTCAGTGTCCTTGCGCGATGAAGCGGTGCCGGATGCGTTCGGTGCCGAGATCGATCAGTGCAACGGTCGCGATGATGAGCAGCAGGATCGCCGATATGTCGGGATAATAGAACTTGCGGATGGCCTCGATCAGATCCTGGCCGATACCGCCGGCTCCCACGAACCCCATCACCGACGCGCCGCGGACATTGACTTCGAAGCGCAGCAACGCATAACTGATGAAGTTGGGCAGCACCTGAGGGACCACGGCGAAACGCATGGTCTTGGTCCACGAGGCGCCGCTGGAGATCAAGCCTTCGACCGGCTTCTGGTCGATGTTCTCTAACACTTCGTAGAAGAGCTTACCCAGCGCGCCCGTCGTGTGGACGATGATGGCGAGCACGCCGGCGATGGGACCCAGGCCAAAAGCAAGCACGAAGATCAGTGCAAAGACGAGATCGGGCACTGTGCGGCAGAATTCCAGGAAACGCCGCACCGAATACCGGACCGGCGTCGAGACGCCGAGGTTTCCGGCGGCGAAAAAGCATGCAATGAAGCCGAAGACGGCTCCGATTACCGTCGCGACATAAGCGATAAGCAGCGTGTCGGCCAGCAGGCGCAGCCACTTGCCGATGCCCCAGAACCAGCCGGGAATGTCGAACAGCACCATCCTGCCCTTCAGCTCACCGGAGTCGAGGATGAAGATGCGGCCGATATAATTCGGGAACTTGTGGATGTTGGTGAAGAACAGCGCCAGGTTTACTTCCGCCATCCAGCCAGCAAAGAGGACGGCGACCGAGAGTAAGATTCCCGCAACGAGGAACTGCTTTCGCTTCTGCGCCACCGTAGCCGCGTAAACGGCTGACAGTTGCTCAATGGTCTGGCGTGTGTCCGCCGCTGCTGTCATGATGACGCCCAAGGAAACGGGGGTCTGCTTCCGGAACAGGCCCCCGGTGTGCTGTTCTACTGTTTGCGGAG
>JANLTS010000096.1:0-7722 GCA_031363045.1 Hyphomicrobiales bacterium | reverse complement strand
GATTGTCCGGCGCGACGAAGCCTTGCCGCGCGAAACCTTCCGCCCCGGTGACCGGGTTCGGGCTTACGTGTTTGATGTGCGCCGCGAACAGCGGGGCCCACAGATTTTTCTGTCGCGCACGCATCCGGAATTCATGTCCAGGCTGTTCGGCCAGGAAGTGCCGGAAATCTATGATGGTGTCGTCGAGGTTGTCTCGGTGGCGCGCGATCCCGGCAGCCGCGCCAAGATTGCGGTGCGCTCCAAGGACAGCTCGATCGATCCGGTCGGCGCTTGCGTCGGCATGCGCGGTAGCCGTGTTCAGGCCGTTGTGAACGAGTTGCAGGGCGAGAAGATCGACATCATCCAGTGGACGCAGGATGTGGCGGCTTTCGTGGTCAACGCACTGGCACCCGCCGAAGTCGCCAAGGTGGTGCTTGACGAAGAGTCGGAGCGGATCGAAGTGGTGGTGCCCGACGAACAGCTGTCGCTGGCCATCGGCCGGCGCGGCCAGAACGTGCGGCTTGCCTCGCAGCTCACCGGCTGGGATATCGACATCATGACGGAGGCCGAGGAATCGGAGCGCCGCCAGAAGGAATTCACCGCCCGCACCGAGCTTTTCGTATCGGCACTCGATGTCGACGAGACGCTGGCGCAATTGCTGGCGTCGGAAGGCTTCGCCACGGTCGATGAAGTGGCCTATGTCGAGTTGCAAGAGATCGCCTCGATCGATGGCCTCGACGACCAGACGGCGGAAGAGCTGCAGAACCGGGCGCGCGAGTTTCTCGAGCGCGAAATCGCCGAGCTCGACGCCAAGCGCGTGGCGCTTGGAGTGCTTGACGAGCTGAAGGCTGTCGAGGGACTTACGCCCGCCATGCTGGTGGCGCTCGGCGAGGCCGGGATCAAGTCAGTCGAGGATTTTGCGGGTTGCGCCACGGATGACCTGATCGGCTGGACCGAGCGCAAACCCGGAGGTGCTGTGAAACACAAGGGCGCGTTCTCGGATCTTGAGGTTCCGGCGGACGAAGCCAATGATCTGATCATGCGAGCGCGCATTTTGGCGGGCTGGATCGAGGCACCGGCCGAACTTGAAGTCGAGGCTGATGCCAGCACAGGTGAGGTGGACGCCTGAACGCGCAATCGCCAGAGTGCATCGAGGGGGCAGAGCCAGCCTTGGCCGACCGCATGTGCATCCTCACCCGCCAAGTGAAGGAAGAGGCGGAGCTGATCCGCTTTGTCCGTGGACCTGATTGCCAGGCGGTGCCGGATCTTGGCCGCAAGCTGCCGGGGCGTGGCGTGTGGGTGAGCCTCAACCGCGGGATTCTGGCCGAGGTGATGCGCAAGAAACTGTTTTCGCGCGGCTTTGCGGCGGAAACCGCAGTACCCGAAGACCTGCCGGAGCGCGTCTCGAAACAACTTCGGCAGCAAGCTTTGTCGTTGATGTCGCTGGCCAAGAAGGCCGGCGAAGCGGTGACAGGTTTTATGAAGGTTGAGGAAATCGTGGGGCGTGGACGGGCAAAATTGCTGTTCCATGCGGTTGAAGCCCAACCCGATGGCTGCCGGAAACTTGACAAGTTCTTGGCGCCCGGCATGGAAAAGATAGTTCTTTTCCATTCTGACGAATTGGATTTGGCCTTTGGCCGGTCAAATGTGGTACACGCTGCCGTGGCCAGGGGCGGGCTTGCCGACAAGCTCCTCCTTGGTGTGCGCCGGATCGAGATGTTTGAGGCCCCAGTTGGGGCTGAGGGACGTGAAGAGAGAGTATGACTGACAACAACGACAATGATCGCAAGTCCGACACCCGCCCGGGTGGCGGCACCCTGACGCTTAAGCGGCCGGCGGTCGAGCAGAGCCGGGTGAAGCAGAGCTTTGGTGCCGGCCGCAGCAAAACTGTGGTTGTTGAGACCAAGCGCAAGCGTTTCGATGACAAACCAGCGGGTGCAGCCGAACAGCGCCCGGTTTTCCAGTCGCCTCTTCCGAGGACGGCGCAACCTTCAACCGCCGCGCCGCCGCAGGCCGCGGCGCCGCGCCCTGCCGTCACTCCAGTTCAGCCTTCGCGCCCGGCAACAGCCGCAACTGGCAGTTCCGCAAGCCCGGCCCGCCCGGCCGGTGTGGCGCCGACGCGTCAAGCCACGACATCGCCACCGCCCCGACCGATTTCGGCCCAGCGATCAGGCGTTGTCTTGCGCACATTGTCGGCGGAAGAAAAGGAAGCCCGTGACCGCGCCTTGGCGGGTGCCCGGGTGCGTGAAGCCGAAGACCGCAAGCGCCAGGAAGAAGACGCCAAGCGCCGTACCGAACAGGAACAGATCGAGTTTCTTGAACGGGAGGCCGCTGCCAAGCGCAAGGCCGAGGAAGACGCCCGCCACAAGATTGAGGAAGACGGCAAACGCAAGGCCGAGGAAGCCGCCAAGAAACTGGCGCCACGGACTGCCCCCAACGCCGCCAATATCGTGACGCCGGCAACGGCACCGATGAAGGCCTCGACGGTGACCGCCAAGCGCATCTCTCACGATGAGGAAGAAGCGGCGCCCAAGACCTTCCGGCCATCCGGTCCGGGTGGCACAATCAAGCGCGAAGTCAAGGCGCCGGCACCGGCCCGCACCAAGACCGATGCTGACAAGCGCCGCGGCCGGTTGACGGTTGCCAATGCGCTGGACGAATCCGAAGAACGCGCGCGCTCCGTCGCCGCCTTCCGCCGCCGCACTGAACGCTTGAAGAAGCAGGCGCAAGGCTTCCAGATGCCGACCGAGAAGATGAGTCGCGAGGTCATCATTCCGGAAGCCATCACCATCCAGGAACTCGCCAACCGTATGGCCGAGCGCGCCGTGGACATCATCAAGCTGCTGATGAAGCAGGGCAACATGCACACGATCAATGACCTGATCGATGCCGATACCGCCCAGATCATCGCCGAGGAAATGGGCCACAAGGTCAAGCGTGTGTCTGAATCCGACGTTGTTGAAGGCCTCGCAGGCGACAGCGATACCGATGAGCAGCTGCAATCGCGGCCGCCGGTCGTCACCATCATGGGTCACGTCGACCACGGCAAGACATCGCTGCTTGATGCCTTGCGCAAGACCAATGTTGTCTCGGGCGAAGCGGGTGGCATCACCCAGCATATCGGCGCCTATCAGGTCGAAACCCGCAACGGTGTCGTCACCTTCATCGACACGCCGGGCCACGAGGCCTTCACCGCCATGCGAGCCCGTGGTGCGAAAGCCACCGACATCGTGGTGCTGGTGGTGGCAGCCGATGACGGCGTCATGCCGCAGACGGTGGAAGCCATCAATCACGCGCGCGCCGCTGGTGTGCCAATCATCGTGGCGATCAACAAGATCGACAAGCAGACCGCAAATGCGGCCCGCGTGCGCACTGAATTGCTGCGCTACGAGATCGTCGTCGAAAGCATGGGTGGCGATACGCTTGAGGTTGAAGTCTCGGCCTTGAAAGGCACCAATCTCGACAAGTTGCTGGATGTCATTTTGCTGCAATCGGAAGTGCTCGATCTCAAGGCCAATCCGAACCGCGAGGCCGGTGGTCTGGTGGTCGAAGCGCAGCTCGACAAGGGCCGCGGGCCGGTGGCCACGGTTCTGGTGCAGCGCGGCACGCTGAAGCTTGGCGACATCTTCGTTGCAGGTTCGGCTTGGGGCCGGGTTCGCGCCCTCGTCGACGACAAGGGCGTTCAGGTCAAGGAAGCAGGGCCTTCGTCTCCGGTCGAAGTGCTGGGTCTCAACTCGGCGCCGGAAGCAGGCGACCAATTCGACGTCGTGCCGAACGAAGCACGGGCCCGCGAGGTCACTGACTACCGCGAGAGGAAGCGCCGCGAAACCCGGGGTGCTGCCGGAGCTCGCTCGTCGCTCGAGCAGATGATGTCGGCGATGAAGGACGGCAACGTCACCGAATTCCCGATCCTGGTGAAGGCCGACGTTCAAGGCTCCGCCGAGGCGATCGTCCAGGCGCTGGAAAAGGTCGGCAATGCCGAGATCAAGTCGCGCGTCATCCACTATGCGGTGGGCGGCATCAACGAAAGCGACATCGGGTTGTCGGAGGCCTCACACGCCGTGGTTCTGGGCTTCAACGTCCGTGCCTCAAGCCAGGCGCGGGCTGCTGCCGAGCGGGCCGGCATCGAAATCCGCTATTACAACATCATCTATGACCTGGTGGACGACATCAAGGCGGCGATGTCGGGCAAGCTGGCGCCGGAACTGCGCGAAACCTTCCTCGGCAATGCCAGGATCCTCGAGGTCTTCAACATTACCAAGGTCGGCAAGGTGGCGGGTTGCCAGGTTACCGAAGGTACTGTCCAGCGCGGCGCCAAGGTGCGCCTCATCCGTGACAACGTGGTCATCCACGAAGGCACCCTGTCGACGCTCAAGCGTTTCAAGGACGAGGTCAAGGAAGTGCCCGTCGGACAGGAATGCGGCATGGCCTTCGAGAACTACCAGGACATGCGGGCTGGCGACGTCATCGAATGCTTCCGGGTCGAGAAGGTACAGCGGACACTGGAGTAGCGAATAGCCGGTAGCGAATGGCGAATGGGAGCCTTCCCTTCGCTATTCGCCAATCGCTAGCCGCTTTTCTGAGTGAGGATTGCCATGAGCAAGAACAGCACCCCCTCGCAACGCCAACTCCGTGCCGGTGAATTGATCCGACACGCGCTGGCGAATATCTTTCTGCGCGGCGAGACCAGCGACCCGGATCTGGAACGGCTGATCCCGACGGTGGTCGAGGTGCAGATGTCGACTGATCTCAAGGTGGCGACGGCTTTTGTCCGGACCTTCCAGCAAGGCAAGGACCAGCTGCTGCTGGAAGCCCTAAACCGCAACAGGAAATATATTCGTGGTTTGGTGGCACCGAAACTCGACATGAAGTTTACGCCCGAAATTCGCTATCGTGTCGATACGGCACTGGATTATGTCACCAAGATCGAAAAGCTGCTGCAAAGCCCGGAAGTGGCGCGGGACCTCGGGAAGCCCGACAAGGAATGATGTTGCTTCTTGAGGTTTGTCATTCCGGCGAAAGCCGGAACCCATTGAGCCCTGCCGTTCGGCTCGCCGCCACTTAAGTGACACAGGGGTCCCGGCTTTCGCCGGGATGACGGGGATGACGGGATTGAACAAGAAACCAAAAAATCGCATCCATGGCTGGGTGGCATTCGACAAGCCGCTGGGGATGACATCGACGCAAGCCGTGGGCAAAATCCGCTGGCTGTTCGATGCCGAGAAGGCCGGGCATGGCGGGACGCTCGATCCGCTGGCCACCGGCTTGCTGCCGATTGCACTGGGCGAAGCCACCAAGACGGTGTCCTATGCCATGGATGGCCGCAAAATCTATCGCTTTACCGCGGCCTGGGGGCAGGAACGCAACACCGATGACCTTGAAGGCGAAGTAACGGCGCGATCCGATACCAGACCGTCGTCATATGGTATCGAATCAATACTTAATCGCTTTATTGGCAAGATCCAGCAGGCGCCGCCAGCCTTCTCGGCGATCAAGATCGATGGCGAACGCGCCTATGATCTGGCTCGCGCCGGTGAAACAGTGACGATGGTCGAGCGGCCGGTCAACATTGAAGCGCTGCGCTTGACGGATGTTCCCGACCCCGATCATGCCACCTTCGAAGTCACCTGCGGCAAGGGCACATATATCCGCTCGCTGGCCCGCGACATGGGCCGGGCGCTCGGATGCCTGGGCCACGTCTCGATGTTGCGGCGCATCGCCGTCGGGCCGTTTACCGAGGCCCACATGATTTCGCTGGAAAGCCTTGAGGAATTGAGCCATAAGGCGCGCGGCGGAAACGCCATGGAAGGGGCTTTGATGCCCATCGAGACCGTGCTGGACGGCATCCCGGCACTGGCCATTGATGGAACCCAAGCCCAGCGCCTGAGACAGGGACAAAGTGTCCTGCTCAGAGGTGCGAATGCTCCCATCGCTCATGAGGCGGTTCTGGTGGTCTGCGGGGGAAAGCCCGTCGGCATCGGCAACGTCGAGCAGGGATCGCTCAAGCCGAAGCGTCTTTTCATCCTTTGAACCTTTATTTGGAGATGGCCGAATGACCATGACAGCTGAGCGCAAGGTTGCGCTCGTGAAAGAGTTTGCCACGAAGCCGGGTGACACAGGCTCGCCCGAAGTGCAGGTTGCGATCCTCACCGAACGCATCAACTACCTCACCGATCATTTCAAGACCCACAAGAAGGATAATCATTCCCGCCGTGGGCTCCTGACCATGGTGAGCAAGCGCCGTTCGCTGCTCGATTATTTGAAGCGTATCGAAGAGGCGCGCTACCAGACGCTGATCAAGCGTCTCGACATCCGCCGTTAGGCGGGTTTTGAAACTTTAAATACGCATGAGCGGGCGGATCACCGATCTGCCGCCCGCGTCCCCGTCTTGAAGAGTCCGGCAATGGGGCCGGATTCCGACACGCCCAAAGGGGATGCCGTCCAATTGTTGGTGAACGCTTGTTGAAGCGGCGGCGAAGGGCACAAGAGGAAATCACATGTTTAACATCGACGTCGAAGAAATCACCTGGGGCGGGCAGACGCTGCGCCTCGAAACCGGCCGCGTGGCCCG
Organism: Hyphomicrobiales bacterium; assembly: GCA_031363045.1. Classification (GTDB taxonomy): domain Bacteria; phylum Pseudomonadota; class Alphaproteobacteria; order Rhizobiales; family Aestuariivirgaceae; genus Aestuariivirga. The sequence goes on along the minus strand of JANLTS010000096.1, from coordinate 1,172 downwards.
CCAGGCCGATGGCGCCATTTTCGCCTCGATGGGCGAAACAACCGTTCTCGCCACCGCCGTTGCGGCGCGTTCCGAAAAGCCGGGGATCGACTTCTTCCCGCTGACCGTCAACTATCAGGAAAAGACCTATGCCGCGGGCAAGATCCCCGGCGGTTATTTCAAGCGTGAAGGCCGTCCCACCGAACGCGAGACGCTGATCTCGCGGTTGATCGACCGCCCCATCCGCCCGCTGTTCGTCGAGGGCTTCCGCAACGAGACGCAAGTCATCGCCACGGTACTGTCCTATGACCTCGAGAACGACACCGACATTCTCGCACTTGTCGCCTCGTCCGCCGCCCTCACACTTTCCGGCATTCCCTTCATGGGCCCGGTCGGTGCCGCCCGCGTCGGCTACATCGATGGCGAATACATCCTGAACCCGACGACCGAGCAGCAGAAGCTCTCGGATCTCGATCTCGTCGTCGCCGGCACGCAAGATGCGGTGCTGATGGTCGAGTCGGAAGCCAAGGAACTCTCGGAAGAGATCATGCTGGGTGCCGTGATGTTCGGCCATCGTGGTTTCCAACCGGTGATCGAGGCGATCATTCGCCTGGCCGAGCGTTCTTCGCGGGCTCCCCGCGACTTCACGCCGCCCGATCAGGACGCGCTTTATAACAAGGTGAAGGCCATTGCCGAAGCGGATGTCCGCGCTGGCTACGCCATTCCCACCAAGGAAGCCCGTCAGGAAGCCGTTGCCAAGGCCAAGGACAAGGTGCTGGCCGCCTTGACCGGTGCCGACAAGGCCGATGCCTCGCCCGCCAACAAGGTTGGCGAAGCTTTCAAGCATCTCGAGAAGGACGTTGTCCGTAACTCGATCCTCGATACGGGTCTGCGCATCGATGGCCGCGACACCAAGACAGTGCGCAAGATCATCGCCGAGGCATCCGTGCTGCCGCGTACCCATGGTTCAGCCCTGTTCACGCGTGGCGAAACCCAGGCACTGGTGGTCACCACGCTCGGTACCGGTGAAGACGAGCAGTATATCGACTCGCTCGACGGTACCCACAAAGGCACCTTCATGCTGCACTATAACTTCCCGCCCTATTCGGTCGGTGAAGTGGGCCGCATGGGCGCCACCGGCCGCCGCGAAATCGGCCACGGCAAGCTCGCCTGGCGCGCCATCCACCCGCTTC
>JANLTS010000121.1:0-8484 GCA_031363045.1 Hyphomicrobiales bacterium | reverse complement strand
GACGCGCTGATGGCCAAGCTCGAGCCGAAGGTCCGTGCCCTGAAGATTGGACCTGGCACCGATGCCGAGGCCGAGATGGGTCCCCTGGTCACCCGGCAGCACTTTGACAAGGTGAAGGGCTATATCGACACGGGCGTCGCTGAGGGTGCCAAGCTCGTCGTCGATGGCCGCGGCTTCAAGATGCAGGGTTACGAGAACGGCTATTTCCTGGGCGGCACGCTGTTCGATCATGTCACCACCGACATGCGCATCTACAAGGAAGAGATTTTCGGCCCCGTGCTCGCCGTGGCGCGCGCCGACTCCTATGCCACCGCCGCCCGCATGATCAACGAGCATGAATTCGGCAATGGCACAGCGATCTTCACGCGCGATGGCGATGCGGCGCGCGAATTCGCCCACCAGATCCAGGTGGGCATGGTCGGCATCAACGTGCCGATCCCGGTGCCGATGGCCTTCCACAGCTTTGGCGGCTGGAAGTCGTCCTTGTTTGGCGATCATCACATGCACGGGCCCGAAGGCATCCGCTTCTACACCAGGCTCAAGACCATCACCTCGCGCTGGCCGACCGGCATCCGCGCTGGCGCCGACTTCATCATGCCGACGATGAAGTGATACTTGCTCTCGCACCCAGATCACAGTGTGGCTAAAATCATACTGTGATCTTTTTGCGTTAATCGGGCAGTCCCAATTCTTTGAAGGCATCGGCCCAGAATTTCAAGTCTTCGGGGTTGCGGAACGGCCGCGTTTTGATCCAGAACCCCGTCCTTGCGTCCGGAACTGTCGCCATGAATAGCTTGGCCTCTGTTCCGGCCTCCTCGCTTCGGCCGAGCTTTGAGAGGGCAACGGCCAAGACGCGGCGCGAGCTGCTGCGATAGGTTTCCTCGCGGTTCAGTGCGTCAATCGCTTCCTCATAGCGGCCAAGCTGTACCAGCGCCTGGCCGAGCAACCAATAATACCAGCCGGCGGGCCGTGGATTAAGCCGGAGCCCTTCATTAATCGCCGCCACCGCGTCCTGGGGCTTTCCTTCCATCGCCAGCATATCGCCAAACATGGCATGGGCATCGGCATCGTTCGGATTTAGGCGGATGGCCTTGATGAAGTTTGCATGTGCCAGTGCCGGGAGCCGCTCATAGGCCTGGACCCAGGCGAGCGCCCAGTAATTGCCGGAGTCCTGCGGGTCAAGCTCGACGGCGCGTTCGGCGAGTGCCAAAGATTTGGCGCGGTAAACGGTTTGATCGCCATTGTAATGCAGCCAATAGAAGCTGTACGAATGGGACAGGCGGCGATGGGCCTCGGAATAGCCGGGTTCCAGTTCGATGGCACGCAGCAAAAAGCGCTGCGCCTCTTCATTGGCCTCTTTGGATTGCGCGATCATGTAGCGACAGCGCAGGCAGAGTTCATAGGCTTCAACGCTCTGCGGGCGCTTGCGCAGTAAAGGCGCACTGAGCTTGCCGGATATGGCGCCAACGATGCGTCTTGCCACCTCGTCCTGCAACGCGAAAACGTCAGGTAGTTCCCGATCAAACCTTTCGGCCCAAATGTGGGTGCCACTTGATGCATCGACGAGCTGGACATTGACGCGCACCCGGCCGGCGGATTTTCGCACACTGCCCTCGACGATGTAGTTGACACCCAGGTCCTTGGCAATCTGGCGAACGTCGGTGGGCTTGCCTTTGTAAACGAGGGTTGAGTTTCGGGCGATCACCAGAAAGCCTGGCACATTGGAAAGATCGGTGATGATGTCTTCGGTCAATCCGTCAGCGAAGAAATCCTGGCCCGGCTCTCCGCTGCTGCCGTCGAAGGGGAGCACGGCAATGGCAGGCTTTTCATGGACACCAGCTTGCGATGGCTTATTGCTTTTGACCGCCTCCACGGCAAATCTGTAACCCATGCGCTGGGCGGTCATGATCCAGTCATCGCCCAGGGAGTTTTGGCCCAACACCTTGCGCAGCGTCGCGATCTGCACAGACAAATTGCTCTCTTCGACGATTTGACCTGGCCAGGCCGCAGCGAATAAATCGTCCTTGCTGACCACAGCGCCTGCAGCGTGGAGCAGCCGGGCTAAAATCGCTGCCCCCCGTTGTCCGAGGGCAATCACTTCCCCACCCCGGGTGAGTTGCGATCGACCGGCATCAAAAGCAAATGCCCCAAACTTAAAGGCTTGCTGAATCATTTCGGAAGCTTTCGGACAAATTCGGGCGGCGTTTAAAGACTGCGAACTTGAAACACGGCATCCTGAAAACGTCAACACTGGAGTCCATCATGCGCGACTATGCTCTCAAGCTTGCCCAACCCTCTCTGTCGACAGCCCTCATCCCCCTGGCGCTCCAATGCCTCAAGACCGCTCTCATGCGCCGGAAAATCAGGAAAGCGCTGCTCTGCGATGATGCCTGCCCGGCATTCGGCCTGGTTGGCGCTGATCTGCGCCACCTGCTGGCGTTGCCGATGTCACGCGATCTCACGATGGAAATCGAGCGGATAAAATTTCTCGCTGACCGTAACCTGCGCCACCATGCTGATGTTACTGCTATGTGAAATTTGCGATGAAGCAAGCAACTCAGCTTGATCGGCATCCACGTGCCGATCACCGTGCCGACGACTTTCCACCCTTTTGGCGGCTGGAAGTCCTCGCTGTTCGGCGACCATCACATACATGGCCCCGAGGGAATCCGCTTTTACACACGACTCAAGACCATCATGTCGCGCTGGCCAACCGGCACCCGTTCCGGCGCCGATTTTTCATTCCGGCGATGAAGTAGGTGTGAGCACGGAACACCAAACAACTTCCCTCCGCCTTGTGGGGAGGGGGACTACAGTATTACCGCCCCGCGAAATGCTTCAGCGACCGCTTCAACTGCTCTGGCGTAAACCCGCGCCCGATGACGACGATCATGTTGTCCTCGCGCATGTCGTTCTGCTCCGGCAGAATCTCCGGCGACTGCACGACTTTTCGCACAGCCTGTAGCAGAAGCCGCCCAGCCGGTGTCCGCACGACGCCTTTCACCCGCACGATGTCTTCGCCACGCGCGTGTAGCAATGCAGAGAGCCAGACAGTGAAGGCCGTCCAGTCGATGCTGTCATCAATGTAAAGCCGCGCCGGGATGATCGGCGGACGGACCTCATCGTGCAGCAGATCAGGCAAGTGTTCCGGTGCCACACCCTCCCATTCGGGCAGCGGAATCTCCACACCCATTGAGGCGCCTAGGAGTTTCGCCAGCGGATTGAGAGTTTTCAGCGTTGCCAGCAGCGTCTTGACCGTACCCTCCTCCGCCACATCCGCCTTGGTGACGATGAGTCGGTCTGCCGTCTCGATCTGGCGGCGGCCCAGCGGTTCGGTCTTCAACTGGCTCAGCGCATTGAGCGCATCGACGGCAACGATGATCTCGCTCACCACGATGTGGTAGACTAGCACAGGATCAGCCTTGATCGCCGCGACGATAGGGCCGGGATCGGCGAGGCCACTGGTTTCCAGCACGATCTGCTGAAGCCGTTCTGCGCCGCTCACGCTGCGCTCATCGCAGAGCTTGCGCAGCAGTGCGATGAGATCGGCCTTCGCTGTGCAACACACGCAACCGCCAGCCAGCACCGACAATCGCGACGATTGCCCCAACAGCGCATCGTCGACGGGCGTCTCGGCCGCCTCGTTGACGATGATGTAAGCGTCCTTGAACTTGCCTTCGTGCAACTGATGGCGAAGCCACGTTGTCTTGCCCGAGCCGAGATAGCCTCCCAGCACGGTCAGCCGCATGCGGCCTTCGGCACTATCCGTCATTCGTCGCCGATGAAGCGCGGATCGAGCGGATCGACGGGTCCACCGCTGAGTTTCTCCGCCAGCGTCCAGACCTCATCAAGGTCGCGCACGATGGTCTCGTTGCCCGAGAGGTTGGAAATCTGGATACCAGGAATGGCACCGCCATCAAAAGCCTTGAGACCATAGGATGGCAGCACATTCTGCAGGATCTGCGCACGCCGGAAACGGGCGCGCAGGCGGTCATGGGCGGTTGGCGAACCAGCCTCCGTCCAATGACCGGGTGCAGCGGGAAATCCGCAAGCTGAACACATGTGCCCCTCGAGATAGTCGCCGGGCGGCACGCCATGCGCCGCCCTGCTTCATACGAGATTTCAGATCACTTCCGGGCGCTTGCCGCCGGCAAAAGGATAACGCTTGCGGAAATCAGTCGCGATGTCCTCGAAGGGCAGCCATTCGATGCCCGAATGCTTGCTGATGTATTCGATCAGACGCTCAAGCATCAGCAACACCTGCGGGCGGCCTGCAACATCGGGATGAATGGTGAAGGCAAATACCGCGTAATCCATCTCGCGATAGACCCAGTCGAACTGGTCGCGCCACATTTCCTCGATGTCGCGCGGGTTGACGAAGCCGTGGCTGTTGGGCGCCTTCTTCATGAACATCATCGGCGGCAGATCGTCGACATACCAATTGGCGGCGACATCGACGAGATCGATTTCCGTGCCGTGCTTCAAGGGATGCATCCACTCCTTGGCGGTCTTCGAATAGTCAATGACGTTCCAGCTGTCGCCAACCTTGGCGTAGAAAGGTTGGAAGTCGCGGTAGCCCTGGCTGTGATCATACTTGAAGCCGTGCTTCAGCAGCAGGGCGGCAGTCGAATTCGACATTTCCCACCACGGCGCCACATAGCCGCGCGGTGCAGAACCCGTGAGCTTCTTGATGAGGTCCACCGACTTCACCAGCACATCTTCTTCCTGTGACGGCGTCATGGCGATGGGATTTTCATGCAAATAGCCATGGGCGCCAACTTCATGCCCATCCTTGACGATCATCTCCATTTGTTTGGGAAATGTCTCAAGCGAGTGGCCGGGAATGAAGAAGGTTGTTTTCAGGCCATAGCGCTTGAACAGCCGCAACAGCCGCGGCACACCCACTTCGGTCGCGAAGATACCGCGCTGAATGTCGGACGGCGAGTCGCCGCCGCCATAGGAACCGATCCAACCGGCCACCGAGTCGATATCGGTGCCGAACGAGCAGATGATTTGTTTCTTGGCCATATTCTTCTCCTTGTTGTCGCGCCGCTCCGGCGGCGGGGTTGCGAAAACGGACTACCAGTCGGTTGACCACTTCGGATCGGCTAGGCCCAGGGGATAGGCGTGGGCATAGTCGAGAGGTGGACGGATCACGTATTTTCGGTCGAAGTCGCTCCACGGATAGGGCTGGCCGCTGCGCACGATATAGGCCCAGTCGGGATGGGCAAAGATCGGCCGCCCGATGGCCACAATATCTGCGGCACCGCTCTTCAATGCGGCTTCAGCTTGGGCGCCCTCCGCAATGCCGCCATTGGTTATCATGGGCAAGCCGCTGGCCTTGCGAATAATCGTTGGCATCGGTGTCGGATTCGAGGGATCGCGATTGTCGAGATAGTTGAAACTCGACCAGTGCAGCGCGTCGTAGCCGGACGTCTTCAGGGCCTTGCCGATAGCGGCGGCATACTTCACACCGCCCGGCCAGGCGCCGACGAAGTCATCGACTCCATCCTGCGAGATGCGGAGCGTGATGATCTTGTTCTTGCCAATGGCCTTGCGGACTTTCTCGGCCACAAGCCGGGCGAAGCGCACGTTGTTTTCCGGTGATCCGCCAAACTCATCCGTCCGCTGATTGGTCTTTGGATTGATGAATTGCCAAAGCAGATATCCGTTGGCGCCGTGAATCTCGACGCCATCGAAGCCCGCCTCGACAGCGCGGGACGCACCCTCGGCAAAGCCATCGGCAACGGCGTGAATTTCCTTCACGCTCAATGCGCGGGCCGGACCGAAGGTCACCTTGGGCCATGATCCTTCAATGTTGCGGATCTTCTTCTCGTAGTCGTTGTCGGTGTAAAGCGTCCAGCCCGGGCTTCGCGTCGCGGATGCGCTCACCGGCGCCTTGCCACCCAACACGCGCGGATCGCTGACGCGGCCACCGTGCATCAGTTGCAGGATAATCTTGCAATCATGGGCGTGGACGGCGCCGGCGACGGTCTTCCACGCCTTCACATGCTTCGACGTGACGATGCCGGGCTGCGAGAGATAGGCGCGGCAGCCGAACTTGTTGTCCTCGTAAGTACCCTCGGTGATGATCAAACCAACACCGCCGCGCGCGCGCCTGGCATAGTAGGCGGCCATTTCAGGCGTCGGCGTGCCGTCGGCTTGCGCCATCTGGCGGGTCAGTGGCGCCATGGCGATGCGGTTACGAATGGTCTGGCCTGCCAGTTTGTATGGCGAAAAAAGGCGCTTGTAGACTTCGGCCATCAACTATCCTCTGATAAGCTGTTCGAGTGCGAGAGCGGCCGACAGCATCGCCGCGTCGCGGCCATGCGGTGCCGACAGCAGGAACGACGTCGGCATGCCGTCTCCATCTATGCCATTCGGAATGGCGACGCCGCACCAGTCGAGGAAATTGCCGAATGTCGTGTGACGCAGCGTCTTGGCATTGTGGCGGAAGAAAACATCCTGGTCGGCCTCAAGTGATGCTATCGGCATGGCCACGGTGGGTGTCGTCGGGAAGGCCACGAGGGCATCGCCAATCAGCGCATCGGCTTCGGCAATCATGCGCTTGCGCGCTTCGAGTGTGATCACAAGATCGACAGCAGTCATTTTTCCGGCCGCCAGCATGCGCTTCGCCACGCGCGCGTCCATGCGCTCGGCGTCGGGCCCATTGACGCGCTGCCAATGCAAGGCCAGCGCCTCAGGTCCGAGCAAATGCCCGTGCTTGGAGAAGAGATCGATAATGCCCTGAAACACCGGGAACTTGAGGCGGCGAACCCTGACGCCAGCCTTCCGCAGCCGCGCGATCGAGGCGTCGAAGTTCGCAATTACACTGTCTTCACTGCCATCGAAAACGGCAGTCTCCGGCACCACAATCTCAAGCCCCTTGAGCGGCCTGGCCTTGATCGCCGGTTTCTTCAGTCCACGGAGCACTGCGTCGGCCAGCACGCAATCGGCAACCGAGTGCGCCAGGGGACCCAGCGTATCGAGAGTCCTTGACAGCGGAAACACGCCGTCCATCGGATAGTGCCCTGTCGAGGACTTGTAACCGACGATACCATTGAACGAAGCCGGGATGCGGATCGAGCCACCGGTGTCGGTGCCGATCGCCAGGGGTAAAATGCCAGCCGCCACAACAACGCCACTGGCCGATGACGAACCGCCGGGCGAACGCGCCGGACCGGTGCCGTTGGGATTGCGCGGCGTGCCGTAATGCGGATTGAGGCCGATGCCGGAATAGGCGAACTCGGTCATGTTAAGGCAGCCGACGCTGATGAGTCCGGCGGACTTCGCAGCTGCGACAAGTGCTGCATCGTGGTTCGCAGGGGCAGCAGACTTCAGCACCACTGATCCCGCCGTGGTCACGCGGCCCTTGAGATCGAAGAGATCCTTCCAGCCGATGGGCACGCCATCAAGCAGGCTGGCGGGACCGCCGGCTTTCAGGCGCAGGCGCGCCGCTTTGGCCTCCACCATGGCGCGAGGCTTCAAGGTCTCTGTGAAGATCGCGGCGTCGCCGTGCTTCTCGATACTGTGAAAGACCTCTTCCACCAGTTGCACGGGGTCGGCCCTGCCCTTGCGCAGGCGCTGTCCAAGTTCACCGGCCGACGGTCCGCGCATGTGTGTTCTGCCCTACTGAAGAATGATGGTTGCACCCGACGCCTTCCAGGCAATGCGGGCTTTGTCGCCAGCGGCGAAACGGCCGCCATACTTGTCGGCATGGCCTTCGATGCCGATGCTCTCGCCATTGGGCAGCGTTACCGCCATTTGAACGAGATGGCCGAATTGCTGCAATCTGGAAATGCTGCCGATGATCGAGCAAAGCCCATAGGTCTTGCGCATCTCGTCGTCGCTTGCCGTCATCGCGACGACATCGACCGATTCGGCCGGTAGCACGAGACTGGCCTTGGCGCCGGCAGTCGCCGTCTTGGTCACTGCCGATCCCGACAAGGTTCCGAACACTGTGTCGAGAACCGTCTCGGAAGCGCTCGAGGATTTGACCGTACCCGGAATGATCGTGTTGCGGCCGATGAACTGCGCCACGAAGAGGCTCTGCGGCCGTGTGTAGAGTTCGTATGGCGGGCTGATCTGCTCGATCCTGCCCTGGTTCATCACCACGATGCGATCCGACAGCGCCAGGGCTTCCGATTGCGCATGCGTCACGAAGACGAAGGTGATGCCAAGGCTGCGCTGCAACAGTTTCAATTCGTTCTGGATGCTCTTGCGCAAGTTGGCGTCGAGCGCCCCCAGCGGTTCGTCGAGCAGCAGGATATCGGGCTCGACGACCAGCGAGCGGGCGAGCGCGATGCGCTGGCGTTGGCCGCCCGACAGCCGGTCGGGCCGGTGATCGGCGACCGCCATGAGGTCGAGCTTGTCGAGGATGCGGTCGACCTTCCTGTCGCGTTCGGCTGGCGCCATGCGCTTCACGTCGAGACCGAAGCCAACATTTTTGCGAACGCTCATGTGCGGAAACAGCGCGTAATTCTG
>JANLTS010000083.1:0-9623 GCA_031363045.1 Hyphomicrobiales bacterium | reverse complement strand
ACGCATCGCCTGGGCACTGGGAAACAGAACCGTCGAGCCATGATAAACCGCCGGGTTTACGAAGCCATGGTCAGTATAATCGCGGCCAGCAACGACCAGTCGCGTCTGTGGCGAAAGCTTCGAGAGATCGGGTTGGGATTTCGACATATGCTCCGCCAGGTTGAAGGACCAAGAGGCTGGGTAGCATGATGACTGTCGTGGTGGAAGACCGGCCGGGAACATGTTGGATAGAGGTTTTGGCATGGCTGTGATTGTCGCAGGCGCAGGCATAGGCGGATTGTTAACCGCCTTGAGCCTCCACCAGGTTGGCGTCGATGTCAGCGTCCATGAAACCGTCAGGGCAATTAAGCCTCTCGGCGTTGGCATTAACATTCTGCCGCATGCCGTGCGTGAACTTTTCGAACTTGGACTGGAAGCGGAATTACTTGCTGCGAGTGTCCAGACGGCAAGCCTGGCCTACTTCAGCAAGCGTGGGCAGGAGATTTGGCGGGAACCCCGGGGCTTGGCGGCGGGCTATCGATGGCCGCAACTGTCAATTCACCGTGGCGCTCTGCAAAACATCCTGCTGGCGGCGGCCATCGAGCGCCTCGGGGCGGACAAGGTCATTCTCGGTCATCGTTTGCGGGATTGGAGCGAGAATGGCAACAAAGTTTGCGTTGTATTTGAAAACCGCGATGACGGCGCATCTATCGACGTTTTCGGTGACTTGCTTGTTGGCGCCGACGGCATTCATTCGGCACTGCGCACAAAAATCTATCCGCAAGAAGGCCCACCCGTCTGGGGCGGCGCGGTGCTGTGGCGCGGCGTGACACGTGGTGTCCCGTTTCTCGACAACCGCACAATGATCATGGCCGGCCACGAATTCCAGAAGTTCGTTTGTTACCCGATCGCACCCGCGACAGCGGCCGAGCCGGTGATCAATTGGATTGCCGAATTGAAGTTTCGCGCCGATACGCCTTGGCGACGGGAAGACTGGGACCGGATTGGCGACTTCAATGACTTCCTGCCACGCTTCCAGGATTGGCGTTTTGGCTGGCTCGATATTCCCGCTCTCGTCCGGGCATCGGCTGGCTGCTTTGAATATCCGATGGTTGATCGCGATCCCTTACCCAAGTGGACCTATGGTAGAGTGACAGCGCTGGGCGACGCCGCCCATCCCATGTATCCCATCGGCTCCAACGGCGCTTCGCAGGCAGTCATCGACGCGCGGGTTCTTGCCCGTTGTCTGCGTCATCTGGGCGAAACCCCAGAGGCCCTGGAGGCCTATGAGGCCGAACGCCGTCCGGCGACTTCGGCCATCGTTCTGGCCAATCGACGCAACGGCCCCGAGCAAGTCATGCAGATGGTCGAGGAACGCGCACCCGATGGCTTTGCCAAAATTGACACTGTTCTGGCCCGGAATGAACTCGAAGCCGTGGCATCGGCCTACAAGCAGGTTGCGGGCTTCAGCATTGCGGACTTAAATGAACGCCCGCCAATTCTCGGCTGAACAGGTCAGTCGACACGAAAGAATGCGATGTCGACTTGCGCACCTGAGGCATGTGCCAGCAGCGTACCGATAAAGATGCTGCGCCTGAGCCAGCTGAGTGGCCCCTCCGCCACTTCGAATTGCGGAATTGTACGGCCACCGTAGCTGCCATCGCTCAGTGGATGGGCAAGGCCAGAATTTTGAACGGTAATCAGCTGTCCGTCATCGAGCTGCAACGTGTACCGCGCGCTCACTTCAGAGATCCCGTCTGGACGGGTCAAACACCAGTCCGCGCCACCCGCGAGCACCTTGCCATGGAGCAGGGGGCCGTTGACGCTTCCACCGGCAATCGGGATGACTTCTTGCAACCCGCGCTCGTTTTGGCCAATGGACAGTGGCGCGGTGATCAGCACGTTCAGACTTGCAACAAGCGTGAGCGATGGCGGCATTGCGAAACCTTTTGTGCGGAGAATGGTCAGCGGTGGCCCGAGGCACAGCAATACTCCGATAGACACCTGGCCCGTGTGGCAATAGGTTCGGTATCGCTGCAAAAGATAGGATGAAGATGCCAAAAGGTTATTGGATCGCCAGGATCGATGTCAACGACGCAGAGGCCTACAAGAAATATATTAGCGCCAATGCAGTGGCTTTCGCCAAGTTCGGAGCCCGCTTCATCGTGCGTGGTTCAGGCGCCGAGAGCATGGAAGGCACCGCCAGGGCGCGCAACGTGGTGATCGAGTTTCCAACGCTGGAAGCCGCACGGGCCTGCTACGCATCATCGGAATATGCGGAGGCAATGAAGTTCCGGAAAAACGCCTCGATTGGTGACCTGATCATCATGGGCGGCTACGACGGCCCGCAACCGGGTGACGCGTGACGGGATGGCAGACATGTCGCCATTGGGCCGCTTGATCCTCACCGTGATGCGGGCGGGTTCGATTTCGGCGGCAGGATTCGTCGTTCTGGTCATCGGCATTGAACTTTGGAAGCGTTGGCGCTTCGGCGGTCTTGAAGCCATGACGACGCCGGACATGGCCTTCATGGGCATTCTTATCGCCATGCTGGTGGGCTTTCTATGGCTGGCGCGCTCGATCACCCGTGAGATGAAGAAGCATCAGCCCTCAGGGTGACAGGGTGAAGCCTTCGGCCTCGTCTGATAGCAGATTTCAAGCAAGGCTTGAACCAATCGCCCGCAAGCATTAGCAAGGCGCCTTATTGATAGGTGATCGACATGTTGGAATCCGCCAAGCGCGTGGCCGAGAAGAAAGACTGGATCAAGGGAGCAACCGGCGATTGGGAAATCGTGCTGGGGCTCGAGGTTCATGCCCAGGTTTTGGCCAAGTCGAAACTATTCTCCGGGGCCTCCGCCGAATTTGGCGGCGATCCCAATGACCACGTGTCGCTGGTCGATGCGGCGATGCCAGGCATGTTGCCGGTGATCAATGAATTCTGCGTCGAACAGGCTGTGCGCTCGGGGCTTGGACTCAAGGCCCAGATAAACCTGCATTCGGTTTTTGACCGCAAGAACTATTTCTACCCCGACCTGCCGCAGGGTTACCAGATCTCGCAGTACAAGCAGCCGGTGGTGGGGGAGGGCCAGGTACATGTCGATGTCGATGGCCGTTCCGTCGAGGTCGGCATCGAGCGTCTGCATCTGGAGCAGGACGCCGGAAAATCGCTGCACGACCAGCATCCGTCGATGAGTTTCGTCGACCTGAACCGCTCCGGCTGCGCCCTGATGGAAATCGTTTCGAAGCCCGACATGCGTTCGGCTGATGAGGCCAAGGCCTATGTGACGAAGCTGCGCCAGATCATGCGTTATCTTGGCACCTGCGATGGCAACATGGAGCAGGGCTCCTTGCGCGCCGATGTCAATGTCTCAGTACGCAAACCCGGTGCTGAGTTTGGCACCCGCTGCGAGATCAAGAACGTCAATTCCATCCGCTTCATGGGCCAGGCGATCGAATACGAAGCCCGCCGCCAGATCGGCATCCTGGAAGATGGCGGCAAGATCGATCAGGAGACCCGGCTGTTTGATGCGCGCAAGGGTGAGACCCGCTCCATGCGCTCAAAGGAAGAGGCTCATGACTACCGCTACTTCCCCGACCCCGACCTGTTGCCACTGGATATCGAAGCCAGCTGGGTCGATGGTATCAAGGCAACACTCCCTGAATTGCCGGATGGCAAGATTGCCCGGTTCATGCAGGCCTATGGATTGACCGCCTACGACGCCGCGGTTCTGACCGCCGAGCGCGCGTCCGCCGATTTCTTTGAGCTGGTGGCCAAGGGCAGGGATGGCAAGCTGGCCGCCAACTGGGTCATCAATGAGCTCTTCGGCCGCCTGAACAAAGAGGGCAAAACCGTTGAAACCACACCGGTTTCCGCGTCCCAGATTGGCGGCATCATCGATTTGATCGTTAACGGTGCCATTTCCGGCAAGATCGCCAAGGACCTGTTCGAAATCGTCTGGACCGAAGGTGGCGATCCGGCCCAGATTGTCGAAGCCCGTGGTCTTAAGCAAGTCACCGATACCGGCGCAATTGCCAAAGCGGTGGATGAGATCATCGCCGGCAACCCTGACAAGGTGGAGCAGGTGAAAGCCAAGCCCAGCATGTTGGGCTGGTTTGTCGGCCAGGTGATGAAATCAACCGGCGGCAAAGCCAACCCGCAAGCCGTCAGCGACCTACTGAAGGACAAACTGGGGATTTGAAGGGACGGATCGCGAATTGCTGGAAGCAAACGATTAAATCATCTGTATCAATGATTTAGATTGTTGTCTTCGATTTCTGGATGAGCGTATGGGCTAAGCAGAAACCGCCCGCTTGCAACTGCAATTCGCCTCCCGCTTTTTCCACCCACCTTGCAATTCACCAATTCCATCAAGACTTTAGTTTAGATTTTCCTTTCTGATCAAACTCCGCTATAGTCCGTACCCTGAGCTTTTTGATACCGGCGCGGGGCCGAGGGGGGACGAACATGGCGAAGACAGCCAAGAAGGCTGCGAAGAAGGCGTTAGCAAAAAAGCCGGTCAAGAAGCCGGTGGCAAAGAAACCGCCGGTGAAGGCAAAGCCGGTGGCGAAAGCAAAGCCAGTGGCGAAGCCGAAGCCGGCCGCCAAAAAAGCCGCTCCTGTGGCCAAGAAGTCGGCCGCCGCTGCCGCAGGCGGCGACAAGCAGCGCTTTACACTTTACGGCATGTTGGGCTCAGGCCCGTCCTACACGGCAGCCCTGATGTTGAGCCTGAGCAAGCATCCGTTTTCGTACTTCCACGTGAACCTCCGCGAAGGCCAGCACAAGCAACCCGATTACATCGTCAAGAACCGCTATGGTCAGGTGCCCTCGTTGCGGGATGGGCAGACCTATTATGTGCAGTCCGCCGCGATCCTCGAACACCTGGCGGAAACGTTGAAGAAGTTCGATGGCAAGTCCGAATTCGAACGCAATCGCATCCGCGAATGGCTTTTCTGGCAATGGGACAAGTTGGCGGTGCCGATCTTCCGGCTGCGCGCCAGGGCCCGGGGCCTCCGCCAGTTCGGCGATGAAGTTCGCATCATGTATGACACCGAGGCCAAAGCGGCGCTTGCAGCGCTCGAAAACGAACTTGCCAAGTCGGAATGGGTTGCAGCGAAACGGCCTACCATCGCCGATGTCGGCATCTATGGCGTTCTGCGCTATGCGGCCGAGGCTAACATCGACCTGACGCCATACCCGAATGTCAGCGGCTGGAAGAAACGCTTTGAGGCACTTCCGGGCTTTGGTACACCAGAGCAGATTCTGCCGATGGAGAGCAGACTCCTGTAATCACTCGAGGGCCCCTTGAACCAACCGGCTTCCGACACGGGCCAATCCCCCATTCAGCCGGACGCGTCCGCGCGCACAAAGAAGCGAAAGCCGACGGGCCGGCTGGAGTGTCAGCTTGGCATTTTGCTGGGCGTCAGCGGATTGATCGGCTCACGGCTTGGCCATCTCTGGGTTGCCTTTGATGTGTTCTCGCAATTCACCCTGCAATTTGCAGTGGTGGCAGTGGCGTTCAGCATTGGACTGGCCATGCCGCGGGCCAAGCTGCTGGCTGCCTTCCTGTTGATTGTACTGGGCGTTCTCGGCATCGGCGTCTGGCCGCATCTGGCCAGCCAGGCCGTCACGGCTTTGGCCAGCCCGGCCGCCCACCAGATTGAACTGAAAATCGCCAGTTTCAATACACTTTATGACAATGAGAACATCGATGCGGTGAAGGCGGAAATCCTCAGGCTAGATGCCGATGTCTTGACGTTGATCGAGATGGGCCCAAAAAAGAAGCGCATTCTGGTCGAATTGAAGGATCGCTATCCCTATCAGGCAAACTGCTATCAAATCGACTATTGCAATCTTGTCATCCTGTCGAAACTCCCGATACTCAGTTCCGACGCCAAGGCCCTGTGGGAAGGGCCTCCTTACATTCGCGCCGAACTGGGGGCGAATGCCAGTGGATTGACGGTGTTTGGCGTCCATACCATCCGCTTTCCGCATTCGCGCGCCCAATTCCGGCAGGTCAACGTTTTGGCCCAGCTGATCGAATCGACACCCGGCCGCAAACTGGTGATGGGTGATTTCAACGCCACGCCGTTTTCCCGTATCATCGAGGTGGTGCAAGACCGCGCCAATCTTCGTCGTCTCAGCAGTTTACCGACCTGGCCAAGCCATGTGGGGTTGCCGCAAATTGCCATCGACCACATCTTCGTGTCGCCTGGTATCGTGGCAACTGAAACCCAGCAGATCGGCGAGTCTGCGGGCTCAGATCATTTCCCCATCACCATGAAAATCGCCGTACCTGTTCAACCATAATTTGCTGGGCAATGTGAATCAAGAATGAACGCAACCTGGTAAAATATCTCTAATGAAAATCGCAAAGCCTTGATTTTTCTCAACTTAAAATGACAGCAACACTTCGGTCACCGCGTTCCTCCACAAGCCCTTAAGCCTGACTTTTAACCCACCGTTTCGGCCTTGGCGCCAAGATCACCCCATGTTCTGCAAGACACCAATATGCGGCGGAACATCCGGTGGAGGCCTCAAGGGTTGGGACCCTGCTTCAACCGGCAACCAGTTTTACAGGGGACGGCAAATGGCACAATTTTCGATTGAAGAACCCGGCATCAACGAGATCACGCCGAATGCGGCAACGGCCGATGTCTTGCTTGAACTCGGCATGATGTATTGCAACGGCAAGGATGTGATGCAGGACTATGTGACCGCCCACAAGTGGTTTAACCTGGCAGCGATGAAGGGCAGCGAAGCGGCTCGTTCCTATCGCCGTGAACTCGCTGTGGAAATGACGGCGGCTGAAGTGGCTGAAGCCCAGCGCCAAGCCCGCGCCTGGCTGACGTTGCACTGATCAGGTCAAGTCTTCAGGCGTCTAGTAGTCGATAAATTCACCGCCGCCCTTGAGTTCCTGTTCGCTGCGGAACTGCTGGAACTGGCTGGAAAAAATCTTGGCCCGGCGCTGGCGATTATAAATCTCTGATTCGTAGATATCGACCTGCGAATTAATCCGGTCCTCTTCGCTGTTGAAGGCCGGCAGTTCGGGCGTGTCCGGGGAGTAACTGTGGCCCAGAGGAATGAAATTCTCATAGGCTATCGCCGGCAAAACCTGCAAGGCGGAAGCAGCGAATAGAACAGCCAGAAAAGCGCGCATGGGTTGATCTCCGAACGCCGAGTATAGATATGTTTCGCCGGAAAGCCACCAAGAATCGGTTAACCAACCGGCGAACCACGCAGGTGTTGCGCACATGCCGCACTCCGTGGAGAGATGGCTGGCAATAAGCCATAAAATTAGCCACGAGATGAAGACGGACCATTGCCGTCGCAGACGTCAGTCGTTGAACCCGACCTCATCCACGAGCTTCGCTGCCGCCGGTTCCAGCTTGGCAATCTCGGCGACATTCAGCGTGTCCGGCGTGAAGCTGCCCCATGATTTGACGATGTCCGAGGGCGCGATCGCTGGATTGACCGGATACTCGAAATTACCATCGGCATAGAGGCGTTGGGCCACATCGCTGGCCAGGAACTCCATCAGCTTGATGGCATTGTCCTTGTTGGGCGCGTTCTTGGTCAGCAGCATGCCGGAGATGTTCACATGCGTGCCGAATTCTGGTGAGGAGGGGAACACGATCTTGACCGCCTTGGCCCAATCCTTCTGTTCGGGTTCTTCCTCGTTGGTCAGCATCTTGCCCATGTAATAGGTGTTGGCGATGGCGAGATCGCATTCGCCAGCGAACACGCTCTTGGCCTGGCTGCGGTCATTGCCTGATGGCTTCACCGCGAGGTTGGCCTTGAGACCCTTGAGCCACTCGCGCGCACCTTCCTCGCCCTTGTGGGCAATCATCGCGGCGATGAGACCGAGATTGTAGGGGTGGTTGCCGGGGCGGAGGCAGATTTTGCCTTTCCACTTGGGGTCGGCCAGTTCTTCGTAGCTGATGGCGGCGGCGGATACGCGCTCCACCGAGGCATAGACCACGCGCGCCCGCATGGTGAGGCCAAACCACAGATTGCCCGGATCGCGCAGATTGGCCGGTACACGATCGGTAATGGCGGGCGACGAGACCGGCTGGCCAAGATCGCGGCCGGCGGCTTCAACGAGACGGCCAACATCGGCAGAGAGAAGCAGATCGGCCGGGCTGTTGCGGCCTTCCTGGGCCAGGCGCTCGACCAGGCCGTTGTCGGCGAAGACGGCGCGCACTTCGATGCCGGTCTCGGCCGTGAAAGCCTTGAACAGTGGGTCGATGAGCGACGGCTGGCGGTAGGTGTAGACGTTGACTTCGCCCGCCGCGTAGGCCGGGCCGCTGAACCCGGCGACGGCAAGGAGGGCAGTGGAAACAAGAAGATTGCGGCGGGAGACAGACATGGGAACCTCTTCAGATTTGAACGGCGATAACGTGATGATGGCTGTTCTATGCGGTAGCTCTCACGGCCTGTCAACTAAAACCGAGTAAATTAGTCGGAATTAGAATCGCTCTAAACTGGCGTTCTGCGCAATGAGCGGCTATCGTGATGCAAACACCCAGCAGGAAAGAGACACCAACCATGGCGTTTGAGGAACTGAAGGCCCAGATCGGCATGTTGCTCGGCCAGATGACCAAACCGGCGGAAGACCTGCATGAACTCTACGAACAGATTCACCAGGAACTGAATGCCCTGCGCGCAACCAACCAGGCGTTGCCAGACGATCTCGTGGCGCTCGAACAGCGTCTCTTGAGCGAATTTCCCCTGGCGCCCAAGGCGGCTCCCAAGGCCTGATCTATTTCTGCAAAGCAGACTTGCATCGCCAGCCAAATCGCGGCAAAAGCCCCGATGCCGGAGACGTGGCCGAGTGGCTGAAGGCAACGGTTTGCTAAATCGTCATACGTGTTACAGCGTATCGAGGGTTCGAATCCCTCCGTCTCCGCCATCATTTCACGTTATCTCTTTGATATTGCTGATTATTTGCTATATGACTGGTGTAATGCCCTACCATCTGCCCTACCATTCGTGAATATGTTCACCGCGCAAGCATCAGCGACGGCTTGACTCAGCACTCAAATCGTTCGCTATATGTTCTGGTGTCACGCCGATCCACTACCGCCAGGGCCTATGCCGAACGCAGCTTTGCCGTTCGTGTCCACTTGCGAACGCCGGAAGGTGGCTTCAAAGCTCACAATGAACTGGAATCACTCTTGCGCCAGCGGTTGGGCAAGAGCTTCCATATCGGCTCGGAGCGCGGACTCGGAACCGGCTTGGACTCCGTTGTTGTCTATGCCAATGACCTTGATACCGTCGCCGGAATCATCCACCGCCTCGGATGCGAGATAAATCAGGTCCGCAACACCAGTTGGAACGGAGTGCCCGAATGACCGGAACCCTGAAAATCAACCGTGCCCCTGTCCTGACACTCTGGGCCGCTGTCGTGGCCCAGCGCCTGGGGTTTGACCATGATGAGGCGTTGACCCTTGGCAGGGCTGTTGCGGGCCTCAATGCACAATCCAAAGGCAAGCGGCTTGGGATTTTCCAGCCGACTGAGGAAAGCCTCCGCGACATTCGCGATGAGCAGGCTAAGGATAGCTTTGAGGTGGAGTTGTTGCACCGGGCCGTGCCGGTCATCGCCACGCCCGATGGCATTCGCGCCATGGAGAAGGGAAAGCCTGCC
>JANLTS010000073.1:0-3279 GCA_031363045.1 Hyphomicrobiales bacterium | reverse complement strand
CCACGAACTGGCCGGTGACGATCACGCCCATCAGCATGGCGCCGAGGGCCGCGAAGGCTGCGGCCTTGCCGGCGATCAGGTTGATCAGCACGAACACCACGATCGGCGAGAGCACCGGCAGCAGCGAGGGGATGATCATTTCCTTGATCGCCGCCTTGGTGAGCAAGTCAACGGCGCGCGCATAGTCGGGCTTTTCGGTGCC
Source organism: Hyphomicrobiales bacterium (assembly GCA_031363045.1). GTDB lineage: Bacteria > Pseudomonadota > Alphaproteobacteria > Rhizobiales > Aestuariivirgaceae > Aestuariivirga. Next base: position 3,077 of record JANLTS010000073.1, on the reverse strand, counting down.
CGCCATGATGCCGGGCTTCTCCTTGAACTGGCGGCGGACTTCGACCACCACGGCCATCGCTGCGCGGCCGACCGCCGTCATCGACATGCCGCCAAAGAGATAGGGCAGCAAGCCGCCGAACAGCAGGCCAACCACCACCCACGGGCTCGACAGGTCGAAGGTCACCGGCACATCGGGGAAGAAAGTCTTCAAGTCCTGTGTGTAGGCGGCAAACAGCACCAGGGCACCGAGGCCAGCCGAACCGATGGCATAGCCCTTGGTGACCGCCTTGGTGGTGTTGCCGACGGCGTCGAGCGCGTCAGTGTTGTGGCGCACTTCCTTCGGCAGACCCGCCATTTCGGCAATGCCACCGGCATTGTCGGTGACGGGGCCAAAAGCATCGAGTGCGACGATCATGCCGGCCAGCGCCAGCATGGTGGTCACCGCGATTGCTGTGCCGAACAGGCCGCCGAGGATATAGGTGACGATGATGCCGGCAATGATGACCAGCGCCGGGAGTGCCGTTGCTTCCATCGAAACGGCGAGGCCCTGGATGACGTTGGTGCCATGGCCGGTGATCGAGGCCTCGGCAATCGAGTTCACCGGGCGTTTTCCCGTAGCGGTGTAATATTCGGTGATCCAGATGATGAGAGCCGTGATGACCAGACCGGTGACGCCGCACCAGAACAGGCTCATCGGCGTGAAGGTCGAGCCCGAAGCAGTGATCGAGGCCGACATGCCGCCGAGGTCAGCGAAAATATAAGCCATCACCGGGTAAAGTGCGACAAGCGACAGAACGCCCGTCGCGATCACGCCCTTGTACAGCGCGCCCATGATGTTGTTGTTGGCGCCGAGCTTGACGAAGTAGGTGCCGATGATCGAGGTAATGACGCAAGCGCCACCGATGGCCAGCGGCAGAACCATGCCAGCCAGACGGAACTCGGCGGGCAGTGAAATCGCCGCCAGAACCATGGTGGCAACGGTCGTCACCACATAGGTCTCGAACAGATCGGCCGCCATGCCGGCGCAATCGCCGACATTGTCACCGACGTTGTCGGCGATGGTGGCGGGATTGCGCGGATCGTCTTCCGGAATGCCGGCTTCGACCTTGCCGACCATGTCGCCGCCAACGTCTGCACCCTTGGTGAAGATGCCGCCGCCCAGACGCGCGAAGATCGAGATCAGCGAGGCGCCGAATGACAGGGCGACCAACGCGTCGATCACCGTGCGGCTGGTGGGATCAAATCCCATCGAGCCCGAGAGGAAACCGAAATACAGGGTCACGCCGAGGAGCCCCAGGCCCGCCACGAGCAGGCCCGTTACGGCACCTGCCTTGAAGGCGAGGTCAAGGCCGCCGGCCAGTGACTTGGTGGCGGCCTGCGCCACGCGCACGTTGGCCCTCACCGAGACGTTCATGCCGATGAAGCCGGCCAGGCCAGAGAGAATTGCACCAATGGCAAAACCGATGGCCGACCAAACGCCCAGCAACATCCAGCCGATGACAAAGATCACCACGCCGACCATGCCGATGGTCATGTATTGGCGGTTGAGATAGGCCGTGGCGCCTTCGCGCACGAGGCCAGAGATTTCCTGCATACGAGCCGTTCCGGCGTCGGCGGCCAGCAGGCCCCGCGTCGTGACGATGCCGTACACGATGGACAGCGCGCCCGCGAGCACGATCAGCCAGAGTGTAGAGGTCATGATAAACCCTTGTGTTTGTTGTGGTTGCCCCAAAGCCCCCGGCCGGAATTGGATCCCGCCCATTGCCCTGCTCCGGAATGTGGCAGGGGTATGCCAAATGCCGGGCATTCTGGCAATGGCCCAAAGCGGCTGATTTTTTGAAACCACGTCATGCCATCGACGCCGCGAGCCCCCACCCGGTTGGAGGGGTTGCAAGCGATACTGGACGTGTTAGCTTTTTGCCAAAGTCGGAGGAAGAAGCATGTCTCTTGTGGCGATGTCTGGTGTCCAGGCAATTGACGGAATTCTCTGGGGGGTGAAGTGGGATCTTCCAAGCCTGACTTATGGGTTCGCGACCCAGACCAGCCAGTATTCCGGTTACCAGTCCGGGTCGATCACCGGCTTCCAGGCCTTCAACGCCACTCAGCGGGAAGCGGCAATCGAAGCGATCGACATGCTGAAAGACTTCGTCGGGATTGCCATCAATTTCACCAATGACCCGTCGCAAGCCAATTTGCGCTTTGCCGAAGCGTCATCGGTTCTGCAGTTTTTTGATCCGGATACGCTTTTGCCAGTACCGGGGGTCATTACCACGGCAATCGGCACACCACCCGACGATTTCGGTTTCCCGACATTCGCCCATGGCGACATGTTCTTCAATTCCGCCGATTACAATACTCCGGTCAGGGGCAATTTTGCCTATGCCACCGTCATTCACGAGCTGGGCCATACGCTCGGATTGAAACATGGGCACTTTGTCCAGGCCTTTCCCGATGAAAGCTTCAACATTCCAGCGCTGCCCAAGAAACTCGATTCGATGGAATTTTCCGTCATGACCTATCGGTCGAACATTGGCGGGCCGTCGGATTTCTATCGTAACGAGAAATGGGGTTTCGCCCAGAGTTGGATGATGCTCGACATCGCGGCCCTGCAGTATCTTTATGGCGCCGATTTCGCATCGCATTCCGGCGATACGACTTACCGCTGGAGTCAGACAACCGGTGAAATGTTCATCGATGGCGAGGGCCAGGGCAAGCCCGGCGCTAACCGTGTGTTCCTGACCATCTGGGACGGCAATGGCACCGACACCTATGACATGTCGAACTACACCGGCGATGTCGCCATCGATCTTACACCTGGCGGGTTTTCGGTAACGTCGAGATCGCAATTGGCGGTACTCAACACGGATGACAATATCAAGGCGCGAGGCAACGTCTTTAACGCATTGCTGTTCGACGACGATCTGCGATCGCTGATTGAAAATGCGCTGGGCGGCAATGGCGACGACAAGATTACCGGCAACCTCGGCAACAACACGCTCAAGGGCAACGCGGGCGCCGATACGTTGAATGGCCAGGCTGGAAAAGACACACTCGTTGGCGGCGGAAACGCTGACATACTCACAGGTGGCTCGCAGG
>JANLTS010000065.1:0-9666 GCA_031363045.1 Hyphomicrobiales bacterium | reverse complement strand
CCACCCGAAGGCGGCAGCGTTCCCTATGCCGATCTCAATGTCGCCTGGACGGCCGTCAACCGGACGATCACCGGCAAGCCGATCAACATCATCGCCTACCAGCTGATCGTCGAGCGCGACCAGCCGGTCCATCCCCACATGATCGGCAAGCGCAACGGCCTCAGCATGTATTTGCGCCCGAATGTCACCCGCATGAAAGTGCCGAAGGAATTCCTGGAGCCGGGCGTTAATTATGTCTGGGAGGTTCTGGCCATCGAGCCCAGCGGCAATCAGACCTTGTCATCGGGTAAATTTTCGACCAACTGATTGACAACGGGGCTCGTCCTGATCCGCCGCCGCAGCAGGACGGGTTCCACCTTCAGCCTAACTTCCGAAATGAGAGATAGCTCGAGCCCCGCCCCTCGCGCCGGGCCTTGGCCTCGTAGCGGGTTTCGATCCAGTTGTCGTAGGGCTGGCTGGCGTCACCTTCTTCGGCAAAGCCGCCGTGGGCTGCGGCGTGCTTGCGCGTCCAAGTGACATACTCCTCGATATCGCTGGCAAAATAAAACCGGCAGCCCGGTTTGAGGATGCGATGGAATTGCCCGATCGTCTCAGGCGAGACGAAGCGCCGCCGTTGGTGCCGCGATTTCGGCCACGGGTCGGGATAGAGCAGATAGATGCGCTCGAAACTTTGATCGGGAAGAACCTCAAGCAGGTCGCGCGCGTCGCTGTCATGAATGCGCACGTTTCGCAGGCCGTTGTCTTCGATCAGGGCCAGAAGCTTGGCCACGCCGTTGACGAACGGCTCGGCACCAAGGAACGCCACATCGCCGTGCAGCAGGGCCTGATGCGCCAAATGCTCGCCGCCGCCAAAACCGATCTCCAGCCAGCGCGGCTCCGCCGTCCCCGCCAACGGATCCTCAAGCCTCACCTTGAGGGCCGGCAGCAGTTCTTCCATCAGTGCCGAATGATGACGGCGCAATGATTTCCCCTTGCGCCGTCCATAAAAATGATGCTTGCGCTGGCTTTCGGTCACGTCACCGCAGCCGTCACTTCACCGCAGCTTTAAGCGCCTTCGCGAGGTCAATGCGCTCCCACGAGAAGCCGCCGTCCTTCTCCGCCGCGCGGCCGAAATGGCCATAAGCAGAGGTTCGCGCATAGATCGGGCGGTTGAGATTGAGATGCGTACGGATGCCGCGCGGGCTCAAGTCCATGACCTTGGACAGGGCCTTCTCGAGCTTGGCCTCCGGCACCTTGCCGGTACCATAAGTATCGACGTAAACCGACAGCGGTTGGGCAACACCAATCGCGTAGGAAAGCTGGATGCAACAACGCTTGGCAAGACCCGCCGCCACCACGTTCTTGGCCAGATAACGCGCCGCGTAAGCCGCCGAACGGTCGACCTTGGTCGGGTCCTTGCCGGAGAAGGCACCGCCGCCGTGCGGTGCCGCACCACCATAAGTATCGACAATGATCTTGCGGCCAGTGAGACCGCAGTCACCATCCGGTCCGCCGATATAGAACTTTCCCGTCGGGTTCACATGCCAGACCGTATCCTTGGTGATCCAACCCTTGGGCAGCGCCTTTTTCACATAGGGTTTAACCAGCTTCAGCACGTCGGCCGAGGTCAAGCTTTCGTCCACATGCTGGTGCGACACGACAATCTGCGTCGCGGCGACCGGTTTTCCATTCTTGTAGGCAACACTGACCTGACTCTTGGAGTCTGGCCCCAATACGGCAGCCTTGCCGCTGTGGCGGGCGTCGGCCAGCAATTTCAGGATGCGCTGGGCATAATAAATAGGAGCGGGCAGAAGCTCCGGTGTCTCATCGCAGGCATAGCCGAACATGATGCCCTGGTCGCCTGCCCCTTCTTCCTTCTTCTCGCCCTGGTCGACACCTTGTGCGATATCGGCGGACTGGCTGTGCAAAAGAATTTCGACCTTGGCGGTTTCCCAGTGAAAGCCCGCCTGCTCGTAGCCGATGTCCTTGATCGCCTGGCGCGCCGCCGCCTCGATCTTGGCGGGCGTCACCGAGGCAGGACCCCGCGTTTCGCCGGCGATCACCACCCGGTTGGTGGTGGCCAGCGTCTCGCAAGCAACGCGAACTTCCCAGGGGTCGAAGCCCTGCTCAAGCGCCTCGCGGTAAAACAGATCGACAACCTCGTCCGTGATGCGGTCAAAGACCTTGTCCGGATGACCCTAGGACACCGATTCACTGGTAAATACGAAATTCTTTCGCGACATTGTGCAAGTTGCCCCTTATTCGACCCGCTGGCCTTTTGGCAGCGATGCCGATGCCGGTCAAGCACCTGCCGATCCAGTTCGGTTGCGCCACTATTCCCTGTTCTCCGAGATGACCTTGGCAATGGTTGAAATCAGTTTGCGCTTGTTGGCGCTGTTGGCATCTCGGAAAGCCTTGGCCAGCGTGATACCTTCAACATTCATCAAGGCAGACAGAACGGCGTCTTCCTCGCGCGCTTCTCCCATTCCGCCATGGGCTTCAACACCAGGCAAATCTTCGAAGAAGAATTGCACCGGAACACCAAGAATCTTGGCCCCGTAGTAGAGACGGCTGGCGCTGATGCGATTGGCGCCTTTTTCGTATTTTTGAACTTGCTGGAAGGTGATCCCGAGAAGCTCCCCCAGCTTTTCCTGACTCATCCCCAATAACTGCCTGCGCATTCTCATGCGGCTGCCGACGTGAACGTCGACAAAGTTTGGATCGCGTCTTGTCATTTTTACCCCAGACCTGTTGCCCCCGGTCTGATGTCTTATCCCGCCGCCAGACAGCTTCCACACTGGTGCAGCAAGACGCGGACAACCAAGGGATAATATACATCCTGATCACGCGCAATTGATTTTAGTGTTCGTTGCTGTTGTGAAGCAGTAGCCACCGTTAACTCGTCTAAAGAGAGAGTCTGCGGGCTCGCCCCCAAATTATTCTCACGCTTATGGCGAGCAAAACAATCAGCGCACCAAAAACACCATCTCCCCACTTTGCATAGGGCGTCGGCGCCAGCGCCACCGGCAGACCCGAATCAATGACCCCGGATTCGAGCAGCGGCAATTGCTGGAGGTATCGCCCATGGGCATCGATCACCGCCGAGATGCCGGTGTTGGCGGCCCGCACCACTGGCAATCCCTGTTCGATCGCCCTGAGCCGCGTCTGGGCGAGATGCTGATATGGCCCGGTGGATCGCCCGAACCAGCCATCATTGGTGACATTGACGATCACGCCGGGCCTTCTGGACGCATCGACGAGACCATGAGGAAAAATCGCCTCGTAGCAGACCAGCATCGCCACACCTGGTAGTCCGGGTACGGAGAAAGTGACCGGCCCCGGACCGGCCTGGAAGCTGCCCGGCACGGTCACCACCTTGCGAAAGCCCAGGGGCTCCAGCAGCCATTCGAACGGCAGGAATTCGCCGCCCGGCACCAACCGCCACTTGTCGTAGCGCGCCACCACGTCGCCCATGCCATCAAAGGTGATGATGCTGTTGAAGACCTTGTCTCCATCTTCGGCATCGCGCCGGATGGAACCGGTGATCAGCACTGTGCGGCCGCCGAGCAGGGGCTTCAGCTCCGCCTTCGCCACCGGACTTTCATCGATGAAGAAGGGCACCGCCGATTCCGGCCAGATGACATGCGTAACACCGGCGATGCCTTGCGGCTGCGCCGCCGTCGGCGCCGTTGAAAGGCGTTTCAGCGTGTCGAAGATCGAACGCGAATTGTCCTCGCGCCACTTCTGTTGTTGGCTGATGTTGGGCTGCACGATGCGCAAATTCACACTCGGCACCATCGCGGCATCAGCCGCCGCCAGCCGCAGCGCGCCGAGGCCCCAACCCGCCGGCAGCAGGGCCAGCAGCACCATGGCGGCCAATTTCGCAGCGCGCGACTGTTCAACCACCAGCACGTGCGGCAGGCCCGCCCACATGACGATCAATACGGTCAAGCCCGGCATGCCGAACACCGCCGCCAGCTGCGCCACCGCTCCCATGCCATCAACAGAAAGACCCGGTGCCGCCCAGGGGAAACCTGTCAGCAAGTGGCCGCGCAACCATTCGGCCAGCCCGAGACTCGCAGCAAACATCAGCACAAGTGGCAGGCCTTTGCCGCCGAAGCGCTTTGCCGCCACGGCGGCAAGCCCCCAGTAGATCGCCATCCCGCCAGCCAATGCGCCCAGCATGAAGGGCATCATCCACAGATAGGTCGCGGCATCGATCAGGAAGGCAAAGCCGATCCAGTGAATGGCCAGCGTGAAATAACCAAGCCCAAAGCACCATCCGGTGCCAAAACCGCTTCGCCAACTGCGAATGTCCGATCCACCGAGCAGCAGCAGGAATACCGGGACGGCGATGAATAGGGCCGGCCACAGATCAAGCGGCGGCATCGCCAGCGCGGCAGCGCAACCACTACCGAAAGCCAGCAGGGCGCGACGCCATCCCGTCAGTCCGGTGATCATGTGGATCAAGCGAATCATGTCGGCGGCACTATAGGTTGCGGTCGCGTTGTCTGGTAGAAATGCCTTGGAGCAATTAGGGGAGCAGCAGCGATGAATGACGTAGCGCGAAATGTTGCGGCTGAATCCGCCATGATCCTCATCGAGCATCTGCCCTTCGACACCGATGGCGGCATCGCCAGCCGCGCCCGCATCGGCCTTTTGGTGTTGGCTACCGACTATACGATCGAACACGAATGGCGCGCAATTTTGGGCGGGCTTCCCGGTGTCGCCCTCTATCAAAGCCGCATCCTCAATGACGTGCAGATCACGCCAGAGACGCTGCGCGCCATGGAGCCGCGCATTGCCGCGGCAACCGATGTCATCTTGCCCGGCAGCCCGCTCGACGTCGTGGCCTATGGCTGCACCTCGGCGTCGATGGCCATTGGCGAGGAGAAGGTCTTCGGCCACATCCGCTCGGTGCGTGCCGATGCCAAGTGCACGACGCCGATCACCGCTGCCTTCGCCGCCTTCACGGCACTGGATGCAAAACGCATCGGTGTACTCACCCCTTACCGCGCCGACGTCAATCGCATCGTCTCGGATTACATTCGGGCGCGGGGCTTCGACGTCCCGGTCTTCGGCTCCTTCAACGAGCAGGATGACGGCGAAGTGTCGCGCATCACGCCAGCCTCGGTGAAGCAGGGCGTCAAGACCATCCTGGCGCAGGCTCAAGTCGATGCGGTCTTCGTCTCCTGCACCTCGGTGCGGCTGGCCGAAGCGGCAAGCGCCATCGAGGCCGAGACCGGCGTGCCGATCACCTCGTCCAACCACGCCATGGCCTGGCATGCACTGCGATTGGCCGGCGTTGACGATGTCATGCCGCAATGGGGCAAACTGTTCGAACGCCAGCTGGCATGATGCACGAGGTCCACCACGAGATCATTGCCGCGAAGGCACCTTGGAGTCGCATTCTCCGCAAGGGCCAGACGTTGCGAATCATCGACACGCATGGCCAGCAGGCGGTGGATTTCCTCTGCTACAACGCCGAAGATTTTGAAGAACGCTATCATCAACCCAACACCATGAAGAAGGCCGGCCATATCCTGCTCACCACGGGCGACGTGCTCTATTCCGACCGCGCCAATCCGCTTTTCTCGATCATTGCCGATACCTTCGGTGGCCACGACACGATTGGCGGCTGCTGTTCCGAGCCTTCGAACCGCCTGCTCTACGGAGTAGCCAATCTGGGTTGCCGCGAAAATTTTCTTGCCGCGCTGAAACCCTACGGCCTCGGCTGGCGCGACATCGTTCCGAACGTCAATTGGTTTATGACTGTGCCGGTGGGGGCATATGGTGACGCTGCAATCGCCTTGGGGGCATCAAAACCTGGCGATCACGTGGATCTCCGCGCCGAAATGGATGTGCTGGCTGTGATATCCAACTGCCCGCAAGTGCTGAACCCCTGCAACAATTTCAACCCGACAGCGATCGAAGTGATGGTCTTCGCTTGAAAGGACGATAGTCAGGAAGAACTGTCTAGACAAGCATAGACAGGATCGATCCACCTCTCATCCAGCCAGGTGGCGGAAGTCGGCAATCACCTGCTCATAGACACCGCGCTTGAAGGGCACGATCAGATCGAGAACCTCATCCATGCGGGCCCAGCGCCATTTGTCGAACTCCTGTGTATGGCCAGGTGGAGCCAGATTGACTTCTGAGTCGATCCCGAGAAACCGCATGGCATACCATTTCTGTGTCTGGCCTCGATACTTGCCCTTCCATGACTTGCCGATCAGGTGCTGCGGCAGGTCATATTCGTACCACCCCCGAGACTCGGCGATAACCTCGGCGGACGTAACGGCGGTCTCTTCCGCCAACTCGCGGAGCGCCGCCAGTTTCGAGTCCTCACCATCATCGATTCCACCTTGCGGCATCTGCCACCAATGGCCGAAGCCTTCGTCGTTCTGCTTGTCAAAGCGGCGGCCGATCCACACCAGGCCTTCCTTATTGAGCAGCATCACGCCGACACAACGGCGATAGGCCAGCGGCACGTTCTTGTTCATCAGCTGGCGCGGCCCTTGTAGGTGGCGCTCACCGGCACCAGAAGAATACCTTTATCTTGCAAGCCCTTGGCCCATTCATTGACGGTGTCGATGGTGATCTCGAGGCCTGACCCGGTGCCGATGGCAAAGCCGTTGGCGACGGCTTCGTCCTCGAGCTTCTGCAACGCCTCGGCGATGGCAGGCGCAGTCGGTTCGGAATCAATGACCATCGAAGCCCGCTGCATTGGCAAGCGCACGTCCTTGACGATCTTTGGCGATAGCGTCAGGTTCACGGTTGCATCCTCGAGATAGACCAGCCCGCGCTTGCGGATTTCCTGCATCACCGGCTTCATCGCCGCTTCCGTCACCAGCAGCCGGGCACCCATATAGTTGGTGATACCGGAATAGCCGGCAAAGCGGCTCATGTTCCAGCGCAATGCCGCCAGATTGACGTCCTCCGGCGCCTCGGTCAGCAGCGTGTTGGGGCCGGGGTTATTGCCGGGATAACCAACCGGCTCCATCGGCACCTGCAGCATGATCTCATGACCGCGCGCCCGCGCCCGGTTTACCTGATCCTGCAGCTTCTCGCCATAAGGTGCAAAGGCAAAACTGATATCTCCGGGGAGCTCCTTGATGGCCTTTTCGGTCAACCTGGCATTGAGGCCCATGCCACCTAGCAAGATGGTGATCTTGGGCCGGCCCGAAGTCGTCACGGCGAGCGGCGTGACTTGCGAATAAACATCGAAGGGCTTGCGGCCATTGCTGGCGATGCGGGGAAGCGGGCCTTCGGGACTGCTTTCAGTCACTTGCTCGAACGGCGCCTTCTTCAACGGCCTGTTGAGCGAGATATAGATCGAGGCCTCTTTCTGATAGGCCGGGACTTCAGCGTCAGCCACACTCCCGGTGCCCTCCTCCGGGCTTTCGGCGATGGCGGAATTGTCGTCGATCACATCCTCGGCAGTCGGCGTGCCGCCGTCCTTGGTAGGCGTCGTCGAGGCCGTTGCCATTTCCTGGGCCGGAGGAATTTGCGCCACAACAATGGGCTCACCGGCAAACGGTGAGGGAATGCGCGATACCCAGATGCCGCCGCCCACAAACAGCGCCACCAAGCCCACCGCGCTCAACGCAATGGCGCTCGGCCGCCGTGACCACAGGCGTTCCTTCAGGCTGCGCCTTCTTAACGGTTGCCGCAACTCGTCGCGGGGCATGAACTCTCTGACCAACAGATTCTGATTCGACTTGGCCGACTTTGGGCGGCGAACCGTTAATACGCTGTTAACCGTGTTCGCGGCCCCATCATCCGCAATATGCAGCAATCCCCTCGAAGATGAACCTCGAATGAAGCCCGGCTTCAATGCGGGTTCAGTTCCGGTGCATCAGAATGACACAATTCGATATCCGGGAGAGGACAACCGACATGACACAGAGCAATATTCTTCGAAAGACCACCATCCTGGCGGCTTGCGCCATGGGTATTATCGCAACAACCGGTGCAGCCGATGCGGGCAACCTCGATTCGAAGTCGATCCGAAGCCTGTTTCCCGGCCAATTCGTCGCCGTCGTCCAGGGTTACCGGATTAATGTCTCTGCGTCCGCCGGTGGCAGGCTCGCGGGCGAAGCCTACGGCTATGAGGATCGCGGCCGCTGGTCGGTGAAAGGCAGCAACCTGTGCATCACATGGTCGGAATGGAACAAGGGCAAGACCATGTGTGGCAAGGTTTCGCAGAAGTCCGGCTGGTTCGTCGCCGGCGGCACGTCCGGACAGTTGCTGAAGTTCCGGCGAGCGGCGGTCGCCGGGAATTAATTGGCTGCGTCCAGACGGCCGCCTGTTTCGTCACGCGAACCTAAAGACAAGGCCTGCCACAGAGCAGCAGGCCTTTGATGCGAGGTCAGACCGCGATCGACCCAACCCGGAGGCCAAGATAGCGGTCGCGATGAGATCTACTATCTCAGTTCGGCGTCGCCTGGGCGGTGCCGCCGTCGGCGGGCTTTTCGTCCTTGGGCTTGACGTTGGTGACCACCTTGACGCCATGCAGCAGATCGACAGCCGCTTTCAGCTGCATGTCCTTGGTGCGGTCTTCAGGCACGTAAGCCGAAGAGCCGCCGCCCTCGTCGCCACCGGTCTCGTTGGTCAGATGGCCCTTGAGGCCCGCTTCACCTTCGGTCGAGACGTTCTTGCCTTGCAATTCAGGCGGCAGATCCTGCTCGATGACGATGTCGGCATCGATGCCCTTGGCCTGGATGGAGCGGCCGGCCGGCGTGTAATAGCGTGCCGTGGTCAGGCGGAGTGCGCCTTGCCCGCCAAGTGGAACAATGGTCTGCACCGAACCCTTGCCGAAGCTGCGGGTGCCGATCAAGGTCGCCCGCTTGTGGTCCTGCAAAGCACCGGCGACGATTTCAGAGGCCGAGGCCGAGCCGCCGTTGATCAAGATCACCACCTGCTTGCCGTCGGCCAGGTCACCCTTGGTGGCGTTGAAGCGCTGGGTTTCGTCGGCATGGCGGCCGCGGGTTGACACCACTTCGCCCCGGTCGAGGAACGAGTCCGAAACCGAAATCGCCATGTCGAGCAGGCCGCCCGGATCGTTGCGCAGGTCGATGATATAGCCCTTGGCCTTGTCGCCCAGCGTGGTGCGGAAATGCGCCATCGCCTTCTCGAGACCTTCTTGCGTCTGCTCGGTGAAGGACGAAATACGGACATAGCCAATATCATTGGCTTCGATGTTGAACTTCACCGACTGAACGCGGATGCGGTCGCGGGTGAGTTTCTGCTCGAAGGGTTCGCGGCCCGGGCGCTGAATGGTCAGCACGATCTCGCTGCCGATCTTGCCCCGCATCTTGTCGACGGCGTCATTCAGCGTCAACCCTTGAATCTCGGTACCGTCGATCTTCACAATCAGATCATTGGCCATGATGCCGGCGCGCGAAGCTGGCGTGTCATCGATGGGCGAGACCACCTTGATCACGCCATTCTCCATCGTCACTTCGATCCCTAAGCCACCGAACTCGCCGCGCGTCTGGACGCTCATGTCCTGGAACTGCTTGGCGTTCATGAAGCTCGAATGCGGGTCGAGCGAGGCCAGCATGCCGTTGATGGCGGCTTCGATCATCAGGGCCTCATCGGGCTCCTCGACGTAATCGGCACGCACCCGGTCGAACACATCGCCGAACAGGTTGAGCTGCTTGTAGGTGTCGGCGTTCGAGGCCG
>JANLTS010000056.1:0-5053 GCA_031363045.1 Hyphomicrobiales bacterium | reverse complement strand
CCAGGGCCGCACGGTGGACTTCAAGAACACGCTGATCATCATGACGTCGAATCTGGGCTCGGAGTATCTCGTGAACTTAAGCGAGACGCAGGACGTCGACGTGGTGCGTGACGAGGTCATGGCCGTGGTCAAGGGGCATTTCCGCCCCGAATTCCTCAACCGGCTGGACGAGATCATCCTGTTCCACCGCTTGAAGCGCGAACATATGGGGGCGATTGTCGATGTCCAGATCGGCCGCCTGCGCAAGTTGCTCAGTGAACGGAAGATCGAAATCGTGATCTCTGAAGCCGCCCGCGGCTGGCTGGCCGACAAGGGCTATGACCCCGCCTATGGCGCGAGGCCCTTGAAGCGGGTGATCCAGAAGCACCTGCAGGACCCGCTGGCCGAGGAACTCCTCGCTGGCCGCATCAAGGACGGCGATACGGTGGATGTCGGTTCGACGGCAGGCGTTCTCACCTTCAACGGCACCGCCGTCGGCGGCAAGCCGGTTGACGCGAAGGTTGTCAGCTTGCATTAAATAAGAAGGCCGGGCGAAAGTCCGGCCTTTCAAATTCTACAGTGTCAATCCTTCCGGCAGTTCAGTCCCGATCTTCTGCTTGAGCAATGCAAGCGTTGCAAGGTCGCGGACCCATTCATAGTGGATTCCCTTGCTGGAGGTGATGATGCCGCCCGCTGCGGCAATGCGCTTGAGGCCTGCTTCGTGATGCGGTGGTGGCGAGGCGGTGGCGTCCTCGATCACCGCCACGCGATAGCCCTCCTGCATCAACCCGAGTGCTGAATGCGCGATGCAGACGTCGGTTTCGAGGCCCACCAGCACGCAGGTTTTGCGGCCCGAACGCTTCACGTCGTCGAGGATCGCGGCTTGTCCGGCGAGGCCGAAGACCAGCTTGTCATGGACCTTTGTGCCAGGCGGAAGCTCCTTCATCAACTCCGGCACCAGCGGCCCATCGTTGGTAATGTCTTCCGCCGTGGCGATGATCGGGATGCCGAGTGCTGTTGCCACGCGCATGAGCCAGGCAATGCGGGCGACCAGCGGTGCCCGCCAGTCGAGTGGCAGTTTGCCGAGAAAATATTGCTGCACATCGATGACGATGAGACAGCTGTCGTGGCGGTCAATGAGGCGTTGTGGCATGCTTATGACTTCGGTGGATTGTCCTTGGCGAAAGCATAGACCGCAAGTGCGGCCAGCAACAGTGCGCCGAATACCAGATGCAGAGTGGCATATGTGGCAGCCGGAGTCCGGTCATGCATGGCCGTCATCATCGCCCCGCTCAAGGGCTGCAACAGGCCCGCCCCGCCAATGAACAGCACATTCAGCAGCGTGATACCGCGGCCCAGGAGATGATCGGGAACGAAGCTGCGGCCATGCGCCATCAGCACGCCATAGGTCATGCCGAAAGCGCCGATGATTGCGATCAGCATGGCTGCGGCGAACAACGGAAGCGCGAACAGCCCGAGGATGACGAAGCAACAGGCCGTCACCAATCCTCCGGCGACGACGATCCATTTGCGCGTGCCAAGCATCTGGTCGAGCGGCCCATAGATCATGGCGCCAAGCGACATCGCCGCCGCCATCAACAGCAGAGCGTTGCCGCGCCACACCGGGTCAAGTCCGTATACGGAGGAAAAGAATGGTCCCGCCCACAAGCCCCGCTCGGCCAGAATGACGGCGTAGCTGATGGCTGTGACCGGCAGCAGCGGCCACAGCGCTCTGATTTTCAGGACATCGCCAATGCCGGCGAACAAGCCGCGGCGCGCATGGCTGGTGATGCGCTTCGGGTCTTCGACCAAATACAGCACGGACACTGCAGAGACGGCCGTTGCCACCGCCATGCCGAACATGGCGCCGCGCCAGCCGATGGTCTGGGCTGCCCAGGCCAGCGGCGAGGCTGCGAGCAGGTTTCCGGCGGTGCCGATGCCGAGAAGCCAGGAACACAGCAGCGCAAAACGCTCGGGCGCACTGACCCGCCCAAAGACGTAGAGGGCGCCCATGTAAATCGAGCCGCAACCTACCCCGATCAACGCCATGGCGATGTTGATTTGCAACGCACTGTGGGCCAGCGCGAAAAGCCCGGCACCCGCCACCGCCGCCAGCATCTGTGCCGCGACCGTGCGGCGTGGCCCTATGGTATCGAGCGCCCAGCCGACGGGGAATTGCGTGAGCACGAATCCGCCGATCCAGAGTGCTTGCAGATTGCCCAGCGCCTGCGCATCGAGATTGAGTTCAAGTGCGAGTTCAGGCGCGATGACCGCCAGAAACGAACGGTAGAACTGGCTCAGCACATAGGCGGCGAGGAATGTGAGAAACATGCGCACGCCGTGTCATCGCAGGGCGTGGGTTCCGGCGCAAGCCTGCGCGCTGGGTCACAAATGCCATTATTGAATTTGGGCGACCTGGGTGGCCGATGGAGCTTGCTGCATCATCGCGGCGATACGCTGCTTCAGTTGCTTGAACTTCGACAGTTCCTTGCCCGCCAGCTGCTTGCCGCCGGACGCCTGGATGCGCGTCGGGTTCACCGCGCGATTGTTGACACGGACTTCATAATGCAGGTGCGGACCTGTCGAGCGACCGGTCGAACCGACGTAACCGATGATCTGTCCCTGGTTGACCTTGGCGCCGCGGCGGATGCCCGAGGCCAGCTTGCTCATATGGGCGTAGAGCGACTCATAGGTCTTGTTGTGCTTGATCTCAACGGTGATACCATAGGCGCCATGGCGGCCGGCAATCGCGATCGTGCCGGAGCCTGCGGCGCGGATCGGCGTGCCATAAGGAACGCCGAAATCGACGCCCGTATGCATTTTCGAATAGCCGAGCAACGGGTGGCGGCGCATGCCAAAGCCTGACGTCAGCCGGGCGCCCGACACGGGCGTTTTAAGCAATGACTTCTGGGCGCTGCGGCCCTTGTCGTCGTAATAATCCGTCTGGCCATCGGCCGTCGTGAAACGGTAAAGCGTCTTGGTCTTGCCGTCGAGGGTCAGCTGCGCATAGTGCAGTACCTTGCGCTTCGAGGACGAACCGGTGAGTGGATTGCCGTAGAACACTTCGAACGTGTCATCGGCTTTCACCTGGCGCTGAAAATCGACGTCGTAAGAAAAGACGCGGGTGAGTTCGGCGGTAATGTAATCCGGGATCTTGTTGTCCTTGGCGGCGCCATAAAGGCTCGACCCGACCTTGGTCCGCGTGCGGAAATGATTGAACTCCGCGTATTTCGACTTGGCCCCCGCCTTGGCGCCTTCAACGGCTGCTACAAAGCGGCCGTCTTCGTCAGCCTCGACGTTGATGGTCTCGTTTGGCCCGGGTTGAAACGACACCTGCACGGGGAACGTCACTTCGCGGCCATAGAAATCGAGTTGCCGGTCAAGCGTCAGTTCGAAGGCCGTTCCTTCTTTCATCATCCGGGCCGGAAATACTGGTTCGATGGCTGAGGCCAGCGCTTGGGCCGCTTCCTTGCTGACACCACGCTCCGACAATGCATCGATCAGCGTTTCGCCCTTGGCCAGCTTGAAGGTCTCGTCGGTCGGTTCCGACGGCACCTGCTTGGTGATGGTGGTGATGTTCTCTTCGTCGCTGCTGATGACATCGATTTCGGCGTCGATAACCGCCGTCTTGCCGTCGCCGTAGGGAAGTTCGTCGGCGGTGATTTCGGGGTAGGCATTGGCATTGTTGAGATCGCGTTCCGGCACGATCATCTCGCCCGATGTCTCGGGTTGCGGCGTATAGGTCGACGACAGTTCCTTGCGGCCAATGACCGATGCATCAGCTTCGGACTCAGGTACGGCAAGATTACCGCCAGTCAAGGCAGCGGTGTCGACGGATGCAAAGGCATCGCGGGGTGCCGCATTCTCACCGAAGATTCCAAGAACGGCGCTGCCGATCACCAGGGATCCGGCGATACCAGCAACACACGTCGTCAGCAGCCAGCGATGATGCACGGGCTCGGCATCGAATGGATGATCAAGATCAGATTGTTGAAGCTGCGGCGGACGCCGTGCCGCGCTGGCGTGTGGCCTGGCGCGATACTGTTTGTCTACGCGATCGTTCAAATCCCCGTACCCCTCGTTCGATTCGAATTCACCTGGCAACCTGGACCCAATCGATATCCCCTCGATCTTAGGCCCGCCAGCCGGCGCAATCTTTTTCTAAGGCCTCTTCCGGAGCCCGGCGCCTTGGCGCCTCGCTGCTGCCGGAAAATGCCCGTTAAGCCCTGCCTAGTCAACCTTGTTGACCAGTTTATGGCTGGCTTGAGCCTTTTTACCTGGCTGGAGGGGCCGTCGATTGGCTCTCCAGTGGATAAAAACCCAGCCTTCACTATTGCGCGAGAGAGTTTCACAACCGTTAACCATGTGGGCAGCCCGTCATATGTCGTTCAGGTGACGAAAGCCCCAGCCAACACTCGTGAATTTCGTCCATTTGGACAAAAATCTACCTCGCAGCGTCCAATCTGGCTTATCCACAGCCTGCTTCAAGGAGATTTATTCTTGTAAAAACAACCGATTAGAAGATTTTTGAAGATTTAGTCATGTTGCGCTTGACACTCAAGGGGCCTCGCTCATATAAGCGCCATCACTGAGGGACACGGCGCCGCCCGGCGCCACCAACCTCGTGTGAATAACTGACGAAGCTGGCGACGAACTGCCGGTACCGCCCGAAAGGGAGCCGGTACAAGTTCGCGTCTGCAATGTCAACTGAGGGGTTAACAAATCCCTCCCGCTGATTGAAATCGTTGAAGAGAGAAAGAGAAACGCAGGCGGCGCGTGTTCTAGCGGTCCTGAAGCAATTCAGGACGTACGAAACAAACGGTCGTTTGCGTTTAATGAGAGTCAATACAGCTTCGATGGAAACATCGAGTGTACACAAACTCTCGTCAATTGTACGCAATGCGATCAATTGCTGATTGTCGAAAGACAATTAGCGAGCTGTTTCAAACTTGAGAGTTTGATCCTGGCTCAGAACGAACGCTGGCGGCAGGCTTAACACATGCAAGTCGAACGGTTGTAGCAATACAGCAGTGGCAGACGGGTGAGTAACACGTGGGAACCTTCCTAGGGGTAC
>JANLTS010000692.1:0-3002 GCA_031363045.1 Hyphomicrobiales bacterium | reverse complement strand
CATCTGCTCGCCACCCGACTCGAAGGCCGCGCACATTTCAGCAACTTGCACGCCGCCAGGCTTGACGGGGCACGCGAACACTGAGATCAGAAAACCAGCCAGTGGCGCCGCCACGCACCTGCGCCATGCATTTCCCTCTTTCGTGGAACGAACCGATGGCGTTTGAGCTCAGTTCGTCTTTCCTTCACTGGCTACGCAAGGCGCCGACGAGATTTTCTCACGCGAGTTCGGGCTGGATGGGCTGACCATTCGTCAATTTATCGTCCTTGCTGCCATCGCTGACAACGAAGGCGCCAATCAGATAACGCTGGTGGAAGTGACCGGAGTGGATCGGTCAACTCTTGCTGAAATGATGCGCCGATTGCTGAAAAAAGGCCTCGTCGCCCGTCGAAGGACGAAGGAGGACGCCAGGGCCTACGCGGTAAAGCTCACCAGCGAAGGGGTACGCGCAGTGAGCACGGCGCGCGACATTGCCACGCATGCCGAGAAGGTATTGACTGCTGAATTGTCTGCGTCCGACCGTGGCCATCTCCTTCGGATATTGAAGACTCTGACTTCGGTTCGGTGAACGAGTGGCCGCGGTCGGCCATGGCATTGATGCGCACTTATGCGCATTGCGCCGAACTGGGGAGCATGACTCCCCAGCCGGTCGCTTACTGGCCAGGCGCCTTATAAGCATCCTTCAGCTCGACGCGTTTTTTCCGAACTGCAACAACCTCGTCATGCGTCCATAGCCGCGTCATCTTAATGTCACGGACGCTGTCGGTTGCGGCAACTGTCCCCACTATGGCTGCTGCCGAAATGGCCTCGGCATCAAGAATTGCCATCACGCCCGGGCCATCGGAGGTAGTGAAATACAATCCGACCAATTTTCCACCGGCAGCGGTCACCAATTTCTCAAACGCTGCTCGACGATCCGTGCTCGGGTTTTCACCCATCGCGTTGAGTGCCTTAGCCGTATAATTAGCGGTTACACTGAACAACATGGCAGTTCCTCCTTGCTACTCGCTCGGGCGGTACCTGCTTACTTCAATCTTTCCTAAGCCTCGACTGGAGGCCTCACAGGAGCCGCCAATTGCGGACACTATGCCGCATTGATTGCATGCGCAACTGGGCCGCGTAGCAACGTCAGAAGTGACACGCATCTGCTCGCAGCATCGAGCGCTTCGTTTGCGCCACCAGGTGCAGAAAATTCTGTGATTAAATTGATAGTGCGCCGGGCAAATGTCGCCCCTGACTCCACCTTTCGCAGGCCCTACTCAGGTTGCGCAAACTCCACGTCAATCGATCTTGATGTTTGCGGCCTTGATCACTTCGAGGTTGAGCTTGATGTCCTCGACCAGATGCCGGCCGAGTGCCTCCGGTGTTTGGAGGGGCACCACGACGCTGATCGCCCGCATTTTGGCCTTCATATCGTCGGTCTTGGCGATCTCGACGATCTTGGCATTGATCTTGGCGATGATGTCCTTCGGCGTTCCGATCGGGGCAAACAAGGCGAACCAGATCGGCACGATGGCATTGGCAATGCCCGCCTCGTCGAGGGTCGGCACATCGGGAAAATCCGGATGCCGTTCGGTATGATTGATCGCAAGCAGCACGAGCTTGCCGGCCTTGACATGCGGGAACACGATGATCTCATTCATCATGTGCACGTTGCCAGGCAGCAAATCGTTGAGCGCGTCCGCGCTGCCGCGATAGGGCACGTGCAGGATGTTGATGCCGGCTCTCAGCTTCAGCATCTCAAGTCGCAATTGCGTCGACGTGCCGAGGCCCGCCGAGCCGAAGGACAGCTTGCCGGGGTTCTACTTGGCATAGTCGACCAGCTCCTTCATGGTCTTAACGCCCACGGACGGATGCACGACGAAGCCGCCGATGATGTCACCGACGCGCGCAACCGGCTCCAATTGCGTGGTCGCATCGTAGGCGGCTTTCCGCAGGCTCGGGACGATCGCGATTGCGCTGTTCGGAGTGAGCAGGAAAGTGTAGCCGTCGGGCGCGGATTTGACGGCCGCCTCGACTCCGATCATGCTGGAGGCGCCGCCGCGGTTCTCGATCACGAACTGCTGACCGAAAGCCTGCGAGAGCTTCTCGGCCCACGGCCGGCCGATGGCATCGGTCGCGCCGCCCGGGGCGTAGGGCAGGACGATCTTGACGGACTTGTCCGGCCAGCCGGGTGCCTGAGCCTCGGCGCGGCCGAAGCAGCCAAGAGACAACACGCACGCGACGGCAAGGAACTTGTGACGTTGCATTTGCACACTCCAGTACAACAACGTTGAGAACGATCACGATTGGCTGATGGAATTGACTGACGGTGTCTTTCCGCCCGTGAACTGGGACGCAGACTACTCTGACTTGATGCCCAGTTTCTTGATCAGCGCGCCGAACTGGTCGAAGTCCTTGCGCAATAATTTGCCCATATCTTCAGGCGAATTCGGATATGCCGACAGGGCGAACTTGGCAAGTAGCGGCTTCAAGTCCGGCTGGGCCGCGATCTTGTTCAGCTCCGCGTTGAACTTGCGCACGATCGGCTCTGGCGTGCCGACGGGTGCAAAGATACCGAACCAACCAATGAAATCGATCTGCGGATAAATTTCCTTCAATACAGGCACGTTCGGATAGTCCGGATGTCGCTGTCGGTCGATCACGGCGAGCAACTTCGCCTTTCCGGCAGCAACGTGCGGGAAGGTATTCGGATCGATGTGGATCTGGTGGATGCCGGCAAGGAAGTCAGCCAGCGATTCGCCACCGCCGCGGTAGGGCACGTGCAGGATGTCGGTACCCGTCACCTGCTTGAAGACCTCCGACGTGATGTGGCCCATTGAGCCGATGCCGGCAGTGCCCCAGCTGAGCTTGCCGGGGTTCTGCTTGGCGTGCGCGGCAAGCTCTTGCACTGTGTTTGCTGGGACGGATGGATGCACGGCGATCAGCAGTGTGCCCTCGGTGAAGGCCGACACTGGCACCAGGTCCTTGAAAGGGTCGTAAGCCGTCTTGCGCAGATGCGG
>JANLTS010000661.1:0-8000 GCA_031363045.1 Hyphomicrobiales bacterium | reverse complement strand
TTTGTTTCCGGTAATATCGATGACTGCGCTCGACGCTTTACTTTGAGCCATGATGGCTTCCCCCTCTGCTGTTGCCCTTTACCGTGACCCTACCCCTTCTCGTGGGGGATTTGGCCAAGGTCCCAATGGTTATAAGACCCTAAACCGCTGGTTTTGCCAAGGGGATAAAGTCACAGAATTCGGACGCGCTTACAACGTGGCAGTAGATCATGTTGATGATTTCGAGTTCCTTGCGGTGAAGTTCATCGGTTGCAGCGGCACAGCAATCCTCCAGCACCAGGACTTGATAACTTTCATCGGCCAGGGAACGCACCGTTGAAGACACGCATTGGTCCGTAAAAATGCCTGCACAGACCACTGTCTTGATACCCAGGTTGTGAAGGATGAGACGCAGATTGGTGCCGGTCAATGCCGAGTCAGTCGTCTTTGTAACAACGATTTCGTCGCCTTGCGGCTCAAGTTCCGCAACGATCTGCGAGGGTGCGGCGTTTTTTGGCAAGAGCAAATTGTTCCAGCCCGGCATCTTCTGCGAGAGTGAACGGTCCCGGCCGTCACGCGTATGGCAGGCAATGCGTGCAAAGATGCACTCAATGCCATTGCGGCGGGCAAAGTTCAGCATCCTCGCCGTGTTCGGAATGACCAAATGATGCATGCGCGCGTGAAAGGCAGTCCACAGATCAAACCGCTCTTGTTCCGCCGCCGGCAACGTGTCTCGGCTGGGCCGTTCGAGGTAGGTATTCTGCACGTCAATCACGAGAAGCGCAGTTTCCTTGGGGTTGATCACCGGATCATCGGGCTCGGGCGCGCCCAGATAATACAATGAACGATGGCTGGTTTTCCAAGACATGGTTGCAGCCTCAATAGCGCTTCGAAAACAGTCCGCGCCTCTCATAAACTTCGGCTGCCTCTTCGATGAACTTTGCGATTCGTTCGGCCTTGTATGTGGTCCGGAATTCTTCGGCCAATTCCAAAAGTTCGGAACTGGATGTGGCGCGGCCCGGACGCAGCATCTCGTAGCCGCGCATCACGGCATCCTGCGGCACGTTCACAAGTTCGGCGGCGCGTTCAAAATTATCGGCGAGGCGCGGGCGTCCAGCCGCACGCGCCACCGAGGCCTGGGATTCAAGTGCACCCGGCGTAATACGCAAATCCTCAATGGTCACGTCACCGGCCAGCAATGCGTCGAGCGTGATGTCGCTCAGTTTCTTGCCGCGCGCTCCCCGCACGTGTTCCGGGTGCTTCTCGGCCAACGGGTAGTCCTTGATGCCATAACTCATTATCTTGCCTTTTTGAAAGTGACGGCGATTTCAACCGGGCTGGTACCATCTGATGTCATGCTGGTCTCAATGGCGTAGATCATGGCGGTGCGGGCGTGATGGCGCGAACCCATGGCCTCGCCCCGCGTCGGCACCACGACGGGGTCCGGCATTTCCGACAAGGCATAGGCCGCTGCATTCGCGGCGAGGCCACGATAGTGTTCAAGCCTGGTAATCGGAGCATTGGAAAAGAGTTCGAGATTGTGATGCGGTAGCCGGTCCTTCTGGTGAATGACCGCCGTGCCCTTTGCCTGAATACCAATACCGACGCCTGAACCCGCAAGCCGCGCCGCGGACAGGCCCAAGAACGACGTGTCGGCAGTATGGCGGAAGCGCACGATGCGCGGGGTAAGCCCACGCGCCCGTATCGCGGCGGTCATTTCACTCAGCACGTCCGAGAGGGGATGGCCCGCCGTTGTCTGGAAAAGCCTAAGGCCAAATGCCGGCGAGATACCGATCACAACATCACCGGCATCCACACTCACGTGTGCTTCGCCCACCTCGCGATAGTCGATCTGGCTGGCTTCATGCCTTTGATGTTGGGCCTCTGAGCGCAAGACTTCCTTTTGGTCCAGCACATCGCGGATGCCAACAATCTCCTTGCGGCGTTCGGCCGAGAGCCGATGACCACTTCCTGGTCCGCCATAATCATTCGGGTCATTGACGGCGCTCACAACCCTGCCATTGCGTATCATGGCCGAGGTTTGAAGATAATCGCCTGACACGCGCAGCTTTACCACATTGAGCAAATTTTCAGCTTCCTCACGGAAACCGCGATTGGCCAAGGCCTTAATGACATCAATCACCGTGATGCCGCGCGCCTTGATGGCCTCGCTGATTACCGCAACGTCACGCGGCATGAAGCTTTTCGTTTCATCGGAACCGGAGGCCACGAGAACGCTGGCTTTCATCGCGGCACTGGCCGAGGCCAGTCCCAACTCTTCATACACAGCCGACAGCGCTTCAATTCCCCGGCTTCGCACTTCAAGCGATTGCCCCTCGGCAATGGGTGTCAGGCCACCATCTGCTTCGAAATCGCGTTGCAAGACGAGATAGTCTTCCAACTCCTCGCCATTGATCAACGAGGGATTGAAAGAGTTGTCGTATTTCAGAATGGTGCCAAAGCCGGAGCAGATAAGATCCGACCCTGCAATGAGATAAGGCATGATTTTCGCCCCGACGCGAATCTCCGATTCCGTGGCGCGCGCATCATTGCCGGAAGCGCATTCAAGATCGAGCCAGACAGCCAGAAGATTCTCCGCCATCAATTCCCGCATCCCGCCGGGAACGGAGGCAGTGATCGGCGCACCGTCGATACCGCCATTTTGTGTACCCTGCACGCCCATGCCACGCTGCAAACAGAGGCAGCGCGCTTCGAGATAGAGCAGCGACTTTGATTCATGAAATCCCATCAGCAATTCCGAACCGGCTCCCGACGTGCAGCGCATCTTGATGCCGCGGGAGGCATAGGCCGCCGCAAGGAAGGCTTTGGACCATGGCGTGTCATCACCATCCACAAAGGTCTTCTCCGTTCCATAAACGGAGACGGTTTCGGCATAGGACGTGAAACCTGCCATGCCGATTTGCAACTCCTCGGCTTCTTCGCTGGAACATTGGAACAGCGTGCCCCAACGGCCGACGGCTGCACCTACAGCGCAGGCCACGGCATTTGACCACGCATTGCGGGCCACCCGCATAGTGGTTTCAATCTCGTCAAAACCAAGCGCCACTGCTGTCGCCGCATCGGCGGCAAGTTGCAGTGGATCATCCTTGGCATTTGTAACATGGCCCTGGTTGCCTGGCGTCTTGCGCGCCCGCATCTTCGAATAGGCGAAGGCGATTTCCAACGCATTCAGGCGGGCCACAACATCGGCGAGTTTGGCAGGTGTCAATCCGTGGGCGATGCGCACCAGTTTTTCGCGCGGCACATGCATGTCCACAAGCATCCGGGCAATGTCGCCGGAGTCCATGGCCATCGACTCTGCTGCAATCTCCGGATCCAAATGATAGGTCGCGATAAAGCGGTCGATCATATCGAAGTCGCTCTCCAGCACGCCGTCCATGCTGATGACCCGGCCACCTGCGAAGGCAGCGCCCGGCTTGGGGTCAGCGGGACTCGAAAAGGCAGCAAAGCCGTTCGTCCAGTCTTCCGCCGCGAATTTGTCAAGCCGCAAAGGGCGTTCATCCCAGTCGGCAAAACGTCTCCAGCGATTTGGGGTGTCGGTCATGAAGCAAGGCTAGTCACAAAATACCCGGCTTGCAATCTCCTGCCGTTGGGTTCTTGATGCGGGCATGATCCGCTCTGCGCAACTTTTCATGCAATTCGACCACCGGCTTGGTGAAAGCATCATCTGGCATGTGGCCAGACAATGTTACTTCTGGGTCGATCTGCTCGACCCGGCACTGTTTTGCCACGACCCCACCACAGGCCGGACGGTGAAACGCGAGATCCCTCTGCCGCCACCCATCGGATCCATTGCGGCCACCACAAACCCCGACTTGTTGATGCTTGCGCATCGTGGCGGACTATCGGTGCTGGACGTGCGCAGCTTGGACCTGACATTTTACTGCCACCCTGAAGCTGGGCGCGATGCCATCATCTACAATGATATCAAGGCCGACAGGTGGGGAAGATTGTGGGTGGGCACCTCGCACGAGAGGGAACAGGAGGAACGGGGTGCTTTGTGGTGTGTGACGTCGCGCGAGCGCTGGGCCTTGGCCGATGCCGGATTTGCCATTGCCAATGGCCCGGCATTTTCGCGTGATGGGCTCACTATGTATTTTAACGACAGCGCGCGGCGCAAGACCCTTGCTTTCGATGTTTCGCCAGAACATCAGCTCGCCCACAACCGGCGCACCTTGGTTCAACATTCTGAAGCTGACGGCATGCCAGACGGTGTCGTGGTCGACTCAGCCGATGATATCTGGACGGCACAGTGGGCGGGCAGTGCGCTGCTGAAGTTCGACAGACATGGCCAATGTCTTGAGCGTATCGAAGTGCCATCGGTACACGTGACGACGCTATGCTTTGGTGGCGCCGGTTTGCGGCAGCCGCTGGTCACAACAGCGACTGACGGCGCGACGCGTGATCAATTGCAGGCTCTGCCATTGAGCGGCAGTGTGTTTACCTTTGAAAATTTGGTTGAAGGCGTTTGCGAGCCACTGTTTCGGCTGTAGGTCCGATACCGTGCCAGCTCTCTCACGTTGAAAGTTTTTCTCAAGAATGCCGGAGTGCCCCGGTGATCCACGCATCGGCAATTGTTGGCAGGCTCGGCCGGCGGCATATCATATGCCCCAGATACTGTCCGCCATTCTGCTGACAGGTGTTTAGATTCGCAAATTGCACCCTACGAATTCAGCAATCGCCAACGATGCAGTGAGGCCAGGCGACTCAATGCCGAAGAGGTTCACCAGGCCATCAACACCATGTTCCGTGTGCTGTTGGATTTTGAAGTCTGCGAATCCTTCGTGGGGACCATGGAGTTTCGGCCGGATTCCGCAATAGCTCGGTGTCAAGGAGCGGCTTTTCACGCAAGGCCAATAGGCCTGAACGGCCGCCTCAAATTTTCCGGGCAAACCGGAAGGCATTGAGTAATCCAATGTCTCAATCCACTGGATATCCGGGCCAAGACGCAGAGCGCCAGCAAGATCGAGTGTCGCGTGAATACCAAGAGCGCCCGGCACTGGAACTGGATAAATCAAATGCTTGAAGGGATTCGGACCCGACACGGAACAATAGCTGCCCTTGGCGAAATAGCGCGGCGGTCGATTTTCAAGTGGGTATCCCTTGACCCTGGCTACGGCATCATGGGCGCCATGGCCCGCACAATTTATCAAAGCTCGAGACGTCAACGTGGAAGTCTCTCCACTCTTGTCGGACGCCGTGACAACGAAAAGGGCATCCCGCCTTTCTGCCGCAGTCAGAGACGTATTGAACGCAAACAAGGCGCCCCCAGTTATTGCATCGGCCTGCAACGCCAACATAAAGCCAGCAGCATCGATAATGCCAGTGGATGGAGAAAACAACGCGCTGGTGCAGCGCACTTCCGGCTCGAGCATGGCAACATCAGCTTTCGTCAGCCACGTAAGATCGTCAACGCCGTTGTCTCTTGCCAACACCGCGATAGACTTCAGCTTGGCTCTGTCTTCCTCGGACGTGGCAACGATGAGCTTGCCGGGGTACTGTGTTTCAACGCCATGAGACGCACAAAATGCCGTCAACAGCTTTCGGCCCTCAATGCAGAAACGCGCTTTCAAACTTCCGGTGGGATAGTAGAGTCCCGCGTGGATAACTTCGGAATTGCGCGACGACGTTTCTGTGCCGGCGCGGGCCGCTGCTTCGAGCACAATGACATTCTGACCGGAGAGAGCCAGCTGGCGGGCAATAGCGAGCCCAATAACACCAGCGCCAATCACGATGGTGTCAAAGTCGACGCTCATCGGCTGATCTTTATGCCTGCCGTGTTTTCGGCTTCTCGAACAAGAACGAAGAAGTCCTTCTCGCCCAGTCCGCGCGCCGCTGCCGCTTCATAGATGTTCCTGATCCCGCTGTTGACTGGCAAAGTCATGCCTTGTTCTTCCGCAGCATTAAGCAACAGGTCAAGATCCTTCTTCAGCATGTTGAGTGTTGCCGCTGGGGTGTAGTCATTCTTGATGATCATGTCTTTCTTGTAAGCGATGAGTGGCGAAGCCACGACACTTTGGCTAATCACCTCAAGCATGCTCGCGTGCGTCAAACCACCTTTCAGTCCAAAGATCAGTGCTTCACCCAGAAGGGCCGAAGTTGCGGCAACCATGCTGTTGATGGCGAGCTTCAAATAGCGGGCCTCTTCTGCTGCGCCAAGGTAAAAGGCCTTCTTTGTAAATGCTGCAAAGATAGTCTCCAATGCATCAAATGCAGATTGTGGCCCTGACACCAAAGCCGTAAGCGTGCCCGCTTCGGCCATGATCGTTGATCCTGATACTGGCGAGCGCAAATAGGCATTGGACTTTGGAAGATGATCTGCGATCCGCGCGGAGAGTGTTGGCGACACCGTGCTGATGTCGATGAAAACTGCCGATGTAGCAAGGGCTGCGGCGAACCCGGTGTTCAAGACGGCATCACTGAGTGCCCGATCATCGCTCACGGAAGAGAATATGATGTCTGCTCCGCGAATGAGTTCCGGCACAGTTGCTGCACATGAGAATCCCAGCCCGCTCAAATGAACTGACTGTTCCTGTCGACGGGCTAAAATGTGCACTTCGTATCCCGCCGACTTGAGGCGTTTGCAAATCGGCAAGCCCATTTTGCCCGCACCAATCCAGGCAATCTTTGACATCAGGATGCGGCCTTCTGTTGCTGCTCTGTCACGTAGCTTGCCAGCCTCCCGCGCTCACGGGCTTCAAACGTACGTTTGCACATGCGGTCGAGCAGTTCGATCATGTCCTTGAGGCGCTCACGGGCGATACCTTGGGTGATGAAGACGATGCGGGTCCGCTCGTCAGCTGTTGGCCATTTTTCCAGCCAGGTCACGTTGTGCAACAGATGCTGCGCACCTTGGACAACTGCGGGCTTTCCAGGTTCCTCGAGAATGTTGATCAAACCTTTAACGCGCAGCAGGCTGGGGCCGAGATTCTGGCCGATGCCATCCAGCAGGAACTGCAATTCTTCTCGGGTCATCGGTTCCGCACGTGTGAGGATGAAGCTTTCAATGCCATTGGCGGCAAGGTGCGGAGACACATTCTGATCCCTGATACCCTCCGCCTCCTCCCTCTTTTGCTCATGGGCTTCATAGCTGGAGATAGAGAGCCACGCGGTGGGATTGGCCATGGAATCTGCGGCATCGAAACCGTTGTGCATCAGCAAAGGCGCGACTGACGCTGTATTCAAATCAACTTTGGAAATGCGCGCGGCGGGATTCATGGCCTGCAACTGGGCGCTCAGGTCCGCGAATGAATCATCGCCCTTCAGGTCGAGCTTTGAGATGAGAATATCATCTGCCAGCGCCACTTGCCGCAATGCTTCATCATGTCTTTCTGACGTCGATGTCCAGTTCACGGCATCGACCACGGTGACCACGTTCACCACGCGGTAGAGACCGTCCAGCGTCGGTTCCGACAGGAAGGCCTGTATTACCGGCCCGGGTTCGGCTAGTCCCGTTGTTTCGATCATCACATTGTCGAAGTCCGGCAAATCGCCGCGCGCCCGGTCATGGTAGAGATTGTTCATGGTGGCGATCAGGTCGCTTTTGACCGTGCAGCACAGGCAGCCATTTTCAAGCACCACAACGGCATCATTGCTGCTGGTGTAAAGCTGATGATCCAAGCCCACTTCGCCAAATTCATTGACCACGACGACGGTTCTGGCGAGATCAGGCGATTTCAGCCCCGCATCTCATACGGAAGGATGGCTCCGTTACAAACTGGTAGACGCTTTAAGGCTTCTGGCCCCGTACCGCGCACCACGCTTCATACTCCGGCCAGGCATCCTTGTGCAGCGGGTAGTAGCGCTTCAGCGATTCTCCGGCGAGAAGCTTCTCGCGCGAGAATTCCTCCCAGCCGTGATCCTTATGCGCCTTCTTGACCATCTCCTCGGCAAGGGCGACCGGAATGCAAACAGCGCCATCGTCATCGGCGACGATGATATCACCGGGGATCACCGTCACGCCGCCGCAAGCCACCGGCACATTCACCGCCATCGGCATC
>JANLTS010000651.1:0-2403 GCA_031363045.1 Hyphomicrobiales bacterium | reverse complement strand
CCTGCGGGTTCCGGTTAACGTGGCCGGAACTTCCGGGGGCAGGCGGAGAGCCCCGGGGATACTACGATCCCCGCGCCGCATAAGGCAGTTAGGTTCCCTCAGACGGGAGTTCCGAAGTGCTCTCCGGTTTCGCGTAGAAGTCCTGCCGGATTTCGGGCGCTGCTTGGCGCTATTACCGCCAGCTTGCACAAGCTGGCACCATCGCACCGGGCAGCGCCCGTGCCTCCCGCCAACCTTTGAGGGACAAAACTGTCACCCTCGCCAAGGATAACGCACGCCTGAACGTCTTCTCCCGCAAGCGGGAGAAGAAGGGACCCGCGCCAGCGGGGAGATGAGGGGAAGGGGAATGAAATCTAATCGTCCAGCCACCCTCACCTATCCCACCGCTTACGCGGCGGGCCCCTTTCCTCTCCCGCGAGCGGGAGAGGACGGCCCGCTGATTGACAGTGTTGTAATTCGAAGATCCTGCCTACTGAGGCAAATCCTTGCAGGCCGACATGTCGATGCCGGGTTCGCCGATTTTCGAGTCAACCGTGGGCGCGTCCCTCTCGCAATCGAAGTCCTCGGCCAGATCATCCGCCGCGCGCCGTACATGCTCATTGGCGTTGGGATAGGACCCCGCCACATAATGAACGTGACACGAGTTGTTCTTCTTCAGCGCATTGATCACCAGCCAAGTGATCGAGTTGCCGTTGTCATCGATCACCACCGACCAGCGCTCGATGGCGGCGAATGGCACACCATCCTTCAGCCGCCACTCGATGGGCGACAGCGCCGTGTTGAAGCGGTTGAAGGTCTTCCTGAAAGCGCAATGGTTCTTGCCATCTTTGCCGAACGCTACATAGGTGCGATCATCCGAACTGGCTTGGATGACGTCGATGCCCTTGTAACCTTTGCACGTCCAGGTCCCGGCATAGACATATTCGTCACCCTTCTCGAGGACCGCACAGGTGTCGAGATCGAACTTGGTATAGACACTGGAATACTCAGCGGCCGAAGCGGCAATCGGCCATAGACAGAATACGGATAGTGCGAAGCTGCGTTTCATGGCAGAAACCTGCCACAAAGCTGAGTTCAGAGGAAGACCCATGCGCATCGAGGCCATTTCGATCGGCAAGAATCCACCGAAGGAAGTCAATGTCATTGTCGAGGTGCCGGTCGGCGGCGAGCCGATCAAATACGAAATGGACAAGGAGGCCGGAACCCTGGTGGTCGACCGCTTCCTCTATACCTCCATGCGTTATCCCGGAAACTACGGCTT
The DNA here is from genome assembly GCA_031363045.1 of Hyphomicrobiales bacterium. Lineage (GTDB taxonomy): Bacteria > Pseudomonadota > Alphaproteobacteria > Rhizobiales > Aestuariivirgaceae > Aestuariivirga. Next base: position 1,142 of record JANLTS010000651.1, on the reverse strand, counting down.
CATTCCGCATACGCTGTCAGGCGATGGCGATCCGGTCGACGTGCTGATCGCCAACCAGCGCGGCATCATCCCCGGCGCCGTCGTCGCCTGCCGTCCGGTCGGCGTTCTCATCATGCAGGACGAAGCGGGCGGTGACGAAAAGATCATCGCCGTGCCGACGCCCAAACTGACAAGGCGCTACGAGAACGTGCATAATTACACTGACCTGCCGGAAATCACCCGCCAGCAGATCGAGCACTTCTTCGAGCACTACAAGGATCTCGAACCCGGCAAATGGGTGAAAATCGTCTCCTGGGGCGACGCCGCCAAGGCCGAAGCGATGATCCTCGAAGGCATCGAACGCTACAATGCGAAGAAGTAACATTTTCCCCTCCCCCTTGTGGGGAGGGAAATGGAGAGAGAGGGGAAAAACTTCACATCTCCGGCTGGGCAATCCCCTGTGACGCGCAAGCCGCCTTCACCGTGTTGTAAAGCAGGCAGGCGATGGTCATCGGGCCGACGCCACCAGGCACCGGCGTGATCGCACCCGCCACTTCGGCACACGATGCATAGTCGCAATCGCCCACCAGTTTGCCCTTGCCGTCGCGCTCGATGCGGTTGATGCCGACGTCGATGACGCAAGCGCCAGGCTTCAGCCAGTCGCCCTTCACCATCTCAGGACGGCCCACGGCGGCGATCACCAGATCGGCACGACGCACCACGCCGGGCAGATCCTTGGTGCGTGAATGAGCGATCGTCACCGTGCAATTCTCGGCCAGCAGCAATTGCGCCACCGGCTTGCCGACGATGTTGGAGCGGCCGATGACCACGGCCTCCAACCCGTCGAGCTTACCCAGCACATGCTTGGCGAGCATCACCGATCCGGTGGGCGTGCACGGCACCAGTGAGTCCTGCCCTGTCGAGAGCTTGCCGACATTCACCACATGAAAACCGTCAACATCCTTTGCCGGAGAAATCGCAGTCAGGACTTTCATCGAGTCGATATGCTTGGGCAACGGCAACTGCACAAGGATACCATGAACGGAGGCATCGGCATTGAGCTTCTCGACCAGCGCCAGCACGTCGGCCTCCGGCGTTTCGACAGGGAGCTTGTATTCCCACGAGTTCATGCCGACCTCGACCGTCTGCTTCGCCTTGTTGGC
>JANLTS010000618.1:0-5342 GCA_031363045.1 Hyphomicrobiales bacterium | reverse complement strand
CGCGACGATTGGACCGGAGAGCACGATGGTGAAGGCGATCAGGATGAAGAGCGCGACACCGAACGTCAGGGTAATCGCGACCAGCCGGACCTTCCACCATGGCCGTGTCTCGGTGAGATCGTAGGCGCGGTTCAATCCCACGCGAACGCTGTCGACTCCTCCCATGGCACTCCAGATGGTCAACACCGCCGAGAGGCTCAAGAGACCGGAACGCGGCACGGTGAGGATTGAGCGGATTTCGGGCTCCACCGCCTGCACCAGCTGATGCGGTGCGACGCTCAGAAGATAAGTCACAACACTGGCGGCCAGGTCATCGTTGCCGAAGAAACCCGCCAGCGCGGTGAGGAAGATCAGGAACGGAAAAATCGAGAACAGCGTGCGGAAGGCGATGTTGCCAGCAAGTGGAATCGCCTCGTCGGCAAATAGCCGGTAGAAGCTCTCGCGCGCCAGTGCTGCAATCGTCGGGCCGTCCGTTGGATCAACATCCGCCATGGGCGGTCAATAGCTCATGCGCGGGACTCAAGCCACGGCCTTGCGGGCTTCCGCCTCAAGTGCGGCCTTGAGGCCGGGATCAAGCTTGAGGCGCGAGGCCAACATTCCGAGATAGGCCTGCTCGGCCGGATCGTCGGGGTCGATTGCCAGGAAGGACGCAGCATAGATCTCGACCGCAAGTTCGGGCGACGTCGCTGCGGCGACCACGGCATCGATGTCGAGGGGCTTTCGCAATTCATCGATGACGAAGGCCTTCTCCTCGACGCCCAATTCAAACGCATCGAGCTTGCCGAAAATCTTCTGCTGTTCGGCTTGATCGACATGGCCATCGGCCTTGGCGGCGGCGATCATGGCGCGGAGAATGCTCAGGCTCATGTCGTCGCGGGCTTTGGGAGCCGAAGGCAGGAACACCGTGCCCTCAGGCTTTGGCGTCACGTCTTTCATTGGCGTTGCCGGCGAAGCTTCAGGGTTCAAGGATTTCGACGCCTGCCAATCATTGTATACCTTGTAAGCAAGACCGGCGAGGGCCGCCGTGCCGCCCAGCTTCAACGCACCACTGACCGATTTGCCGCCGAGCAACACGCCAGCCAGTCCGCCGGCCAGCGCACCACCGGCCAGGCCCTTCATCAGGTCGGGCGATACCGGCTTCTTCGATCCGTCGGCATTATTGCCGCCACCCAGAAATTGTTCCAGCAACGCTTTCGGATCGAACATGTCTGCTCCTCGGATTTTGATTTGAATGCTGCCGGGCAACGGCCGTTCAGGTGGAAACCTGCTCGCCCTGGCGGATGCGGTCAAGGGTTTCGCGGGCTCGCTCGCGGTGGATCGGTTTCACATGGGTGCGCACCACGTTGAAGGCCGCCAGCAGCACCGCCATGTCGTCGGTGAAGCCCAATCCCAGGATGAAATCCGGCACCACGTCGATCGGCAAGATGAAATAGGCCAGCGCGCCGATCAAGATGCCCTTGGCTTTCAGCGGCGTCGCCTTGTCGAAAGCGCAGTAATAGGCAGCGACAAGTTCGCCGGCAAACGGAACGCTCGCCAACACGCGTGCCAGCTTGGGAAAGAATTTATCCTTCACCGCGTCTTCGTTCCTGGTGAGAACCATTGCGAAACCCCCGCCACAGATACCATGCCCGGCATCAATACCGGATCGATGCTGTGAGATGGCGAGGCGTGCTGCGGAATTCAAGCCTTTTCAGCCGTCTAGTCCTCGCTGTAATAGCCAGTATCAGCAGTCTTGTGACAGGCAATGCAATTGGCCTTCGAGCCGACACTGGCCTTGGTGAAGGCCTTGGCCGAGAGTTCATCGTGGGCGCGGACCCACCACGGCATTTCGGAAATGCGCAGTGGCGTCACCGTGTCGTCGAGGCGGCGCAACAAGCGGCTTTTCTTGCCACCGGCATCGGCCGCATTGGCGGTAAGATAGGCGGCAATATCGGTAGCGACCGCCGCATCAAGGGTTGCGGTTTCACCAAAGTGATTGTCGAGGCCCTTGATCACCGCCTCCCAGGAACGGGCCGGCAGCAGTTGCGGCTGAAAGACCATGTGGCAAGCAGAGCATTCCTTCAGGGTTGCCTCATGGGTCACGGGATTGACCTGCAAGCCTTCGGCATGAACCGGAACGGCAAGCGCCGCACAGGCAGCCAGCGCACCAAGAGTATTTTTCATTTCCAGTCCTCCTATTGTGAAATGAGCCAGGTTGCGACGTCGCCTTTTTCCTGTGGCGTGCAATCGCGGCCGAGAACCGAATTGCAATTCCGGGCGAACCACTTCTCAACCTTTTCCATATCGGTGAAGCGCTGCGCGTTGACGGAGATGGCCATGGGCTCGATCACCTTTCCAGCCCGCGTCTTGCCAAATGCCTTGACGTTATCGCTGTGGCAGGTGACGCAGGAAGGCGTGTCCGGCTTGCCACCGCTATGTGTCGAAAAGAAAAACGTCTTGCCATCTACAGCCGAGAACGTGCTGAATCCAACGTCCGCCGCCTTGGCCTGTGCCGCCAGGTTTGCCAGCACCGCATCCTGCGGGCCTGCCGCAATGGCGATGGGTGTTGCCATCAGCAGCAGCGCTGCTGCCAGTATTGATTGTCTCACGATTTCACTCCTGTGGAATGTTGATGGCCTGAGCCGAAAACAGCCCGGCGCGCGCGTCGCCATGGCAGGCTTCGCAGTTTGACTTCGCTCCCACTTTCTTCGTCTTGAAAACCGCCGGATCGACATCAGCGTGGCGGTGCTTCCAGAAATCTGTATCGGTGATGCGCAAGGGTTCAGTGCCGCGGAACACGTTGGCGGCGCGGGTGTCCCAGCGCTCGGCGGCATTCAATGTCAGATAGTCCGAGAGATGTGCCACTTCATTGTCGGGCAGACTGGCATCCTCGCCGAAGTGATCGTCGAGCGTCGTCATGATCGTCGTCCAGGTGCTCCGCCCGCGCAAGGAGGGATGGAAGGGGATGTGGCAATCGCCGCACTGCTTTTCGTAAGCAGCATCGAGAGCCTCATGCGGCACGTTGACCGCCGGCAGCTGCCAGAGCGCAAGTGCCGTAGATCCAATCACAAGGGTGGTCAGGGCCAACCCGGCCAGAGCTGCGCCAATGCGCGGCGGCGCAATCGTCAGAGGTTCTGTCGAAGGCTTGTCACCGGTGACCATGCTGCGGGCCAGATTGACGCCAGAGCGCCGCGACTCGAAGATGACACCAGCGATGTGGCCGAGCACCAGCGCCAGCAAACCAAAGGCGAGTATTTCGTGAACCTCGCGCGTGGCCGAGCCTGTGGCATAGGAGACAAGCGCCTTGAGAACGCCCTGCTTCTCGGCACCGCCGAGCACGATCACCCCAGTGATCGTCAGAAGCGTCAGCACGCCGAGGAGCGCGAAGATCATCACGCTGCCGACGGGATTGTGGCCGGGATGATGCGGTGTTTCGCCCTTGCGGAGTGCCCGCACATGCGCCAGCACCGTTGACGGCGAGAACATGAAGCTGGAAAACCGGCTGAAGCTTGATCCCGTAAAGCCCCAGACGAGACGGAACAGCAGCAGCACGATGATGGCTGTACCAGCAATCAGATGCAGGTTGAGCCAGTTCAACGGCATCAGGAACCCCGACACGGCTGCGGTCAGCACCGCGAGCAGAAGTGTCCAGTGAAACAGGCGGAGTGGCAAGTCCCAAACGGGGCCATGAGACGGCACGTCAAGCATCATGGGCTGATCGATATGCCCGGCAACCTGACAGTCCGCTGACAGCCAGCACCCCTGCGGCGGCTCACCACTGCGGCAAATAGAGCCCCAGGATGGAAAGGCTCAACTCAGCGATGAGGACACCCTTGGCCTTGCATGAAGGCGTCTTGTCGAAGCCGCAAATCGGCGGCGGCGTTACTCGGTAAGCGTCACCTGGCTGCTGGAGCGGATGCCATCGGGCACCGGCACCAGCGTCTGGTCGTAATTGCTGTTCAGCACCAGAGTTGGGCCCTCGGTCATCTGCACCTTGCGGGCAACGATGGCGGTATAGGCCGAATCGGCGGCCACTGGCGCGTTGGGGTCGATGACCAGCTTGCCGCGCGGCAGATAGATCGTGCCGGTCAATTGCCGGGCGTAGGCGCTGTTGATCAGGTGCGTGCGTTCAAGCGGCGCGGCGCGTTCCTCGAAGAACAGCAATCCGGCCATCGGTCCGGTTTCCTGGCCGGACAATTCGATGGTCGAATTCTTGCGGAAGTTGATCACAGCGTTCTTGCCTTGCAAAAAGAAACCGGTACCCTTGCTCTGCACACTGGCCTTGTCGGTTACCGTAAAGGGCTCGTCGCGGATCACGTAAGTGCCTGTCTCGAAGTTCACCTTGGCGGTGCCCTTGATGGTCAGCCCGCCGCAATAGACACCCGGCAACAGCTTGACCGTGCCTTTGCTGATGACCAGGTCGTAATGGTCGCAGCCGCCGCCTTCTGGTTCCGGCAATTGCGCCAACGGATCTTTCAGCACTGGGCAGTCGGTGGTTGGCGGTGGCTCGAAATGGCTGAGCAGGCCGAAGGTTCCGCCGACCGAGCAGATCAGCCCGGCCTCAAGTTTGCCGAGGAGATCGAGCCTGATTGCCGCGCTATCCGTGGAATTGGCATAGATCGCGCAATCATTCGCCTCGACCCGCGCCAGCATCGACAGATGGACGCTGGCCGAAGCCGACGGATGTAGCGTCAGTATGCAAACATTCGCCGTGCCAACCAGCTTGGCTTTGGCCTGAACCTTGACCGGGGTTATGTCGGCACTCACGAAATGCGCAAAGAACGGCGTCCACTGCTGGTTCAATGTCACGCTGATCGTGAAGTCCTTGGTGTCCGCACTGGTTTCGAACACATAACCGCCATTTTGGGTGTCGACGGCCGCCTTGAGATAAGCTCCGACGCTGGCATTGATTTCCTTGTCCTTGACGCCACTCAGGACCATTTTGCGGGCACCGGTGATCGCCGCATTGTCGACGGCTGCCTGCAGCTGTGTGCGGATGAGCACGAGGTGGAAATAGTCGGTGCACAAGCCGATCACCGCCATCAGCACCGGCAGCATCAACGCGAAGATCATGGCGATGCCGCCACTGCTGTTGTGCCAATAGCCCGGCCGCCGGGCAGGCAAAGTCCCATTGTCGTATGCCGCCGGTGCCGGATGCGCTGGCATGCCTCGGTCCTTCCTGTTTCCGCAATTCAATAAAATCGGCGGGTTAAGAAAGGTTGTGATTTGCAATCGCATGCGCGCGAATGGCGAGTGAAATGGTTAAATCATCGTTGCGAGATATAGAGCCCCAGCATCAGCACGATGATAGCCAGGAACTGCAAACCGACACGCCAGCGCATCAGTTTCTGCGAGGTGTTGGA
>JANLTS010000604.1:0-2037 GCA_031363045.1 Hyphomicrobiales bacterium | reverse complement strand
CCCAACAGAAAGCCCCGACTAATCCTTGCCGCGCAAAGCAGGGTACCTCCGATCACATAGATTTTGATGAGGTGATGTCGTCATGCCAAATTTCAACCGTCGAGAATTCGATGCTACCACTGGTATAGCTCTCGCAACCCTCGCCCTCAGCCGTGCGGCACGGGCCTTTCCGTCGCAAACCGGTGAAACTGTACTTCCTTGGCTCGATCAGCCTCCCGCCCCCACAGACCCGTGCTGCGATACTCAGCTGGTGTGGGAACAGCTCGATTCATGGATCACGCCCAACGACAAGTTCTTCAGTGTGGCCCATTTCAACAGGCCGACTATTGATGAAGCGGGCTGGAAGTTGGAAGTTGATGGTCTCGTCGAAAAACCGCTCACTTTTTCTCTAAGCGACTTGAAGGCGCGACCTAGACAGGAGGTCGCATTTACCATCGAATGCTCTGGAAATCATGGTTTTCCTGACTTCACTGGCGCAGTAGGTAACGCAAAGTGGGCGGGCACTCCGCTCCGCGCAATACTGGAAGATGCCAAAGTGAAGACTAACGGAATTGAAGTTGTATTTTGGGGTACCGACATCGGGGATATTGCATTGAAGGATGCAGTGCGCGACGTGAAAATGAAGCAGAATTTTGCCCGCAGCATGTCGCTTGAAGACGCCATGAGCCCCGACAATATTCTCTGTTATGAATTGAATGGTCAGCCTCTCCCGGCCTCACATGGCTTCCCAGCCCGTCTGATAGCACCAGGCTGGTATGGCATCGCGAACGTCAAATGGTTGAAACGCATTGAGATCCGGGACCGCCGGTTCGCGAGTCTGCTGATGGGGCGAGACTACGTGACGATCCGCGAGGAAGAGTACAACGGCGAGACGGTCTGGGCAGAAACGTCGGTCGGCCGGGCCCTGCTCAAATCCGCCCCAGCCAAGGTCACACGTAGCGACGCCGGCTACCGCATAATTGGCGCAGCATGGGGCGCCCCGATTGCCAAGGTGGAAGTGAAGATTGATGATCGTCCGTGGCTTGAGGCCACGATCGATCATACCGAGGAAGCAGAGTTCTCCTGGAAGATCTGGTCGCTTGACTGGAAGAATCCTCCGGCAGGTGAGCATTCCATTACCTCACGTGCCATTGATACGTCGGGCAGAGTCCAGCCTGCCATGGACGATCCCTTGATTGCCAAGAAACACACATACTGGGAAAGCAATGGCCAGGTGACACGACGGGTGCGGGTCGGCTAGTGGTCACGGCCTGACGGAAGAGTCCTTTTGTGGTTTCCCTTTGGGGCGTGCGCGTGCGAGTCTGGTTCATGCGCGCCGGGGCTTCGTTCGTCGTTTCACCTTCTGACCGGCTTCACCTTGAAGCCGTGGTTGGAGATCGTAACACGCCTCAGAAGCATGTCTGGCGATGCCGGATCGTGCTCTTGACCGCCGAAGGCGCGGGGACCAGCACGATCATGCGCATGGCAGGCGTCTCCAAGACAGCGGTGTGGCGCTGGCATGACCGGTTCATGACGTCGGGTGACGATGGCCTGCTGCGCGACAAGACCCGACCTCCACGGATTGCTCCGCTCGGTGCCAAAGCGATTGACCGCGTGGTAGCGTTGACGCTTGTCGATCCACCACGCGAGACGACTCACTGGATGGCCGACATGATGGCAAAGGCTAGAGGTATCAGCGCCAGCGCCGTCCGCCGCATCTGGAAAGCGCATGGTTTGCAGCCCCATCGCTACCGGCAGTTCAAGTTGTCCAGCGACCCGCGGATCATCGATCGCTTCGTCATCGAGCACAATACAAATCCTAAGCTCTTCACCTGGAATGCAGACCCTGACAAAATCATTGCCGCCGTCAACCGTGGGCACCAAGCGTTAGATTCCATCTACTAGAACGCGCGTCCTGCGGCGGCCCATCCGGGCGCGCAGCCCGAATTACAAGGAGGAACGTGCCATGCAGACCCCGAATCTTGTCGACTTGAAGGATGGGAGGAAGATTGAGGTTCGGACAGCAGGGCCAAAGGATGGCGAGATTCTCCTCTTTCA
>JANLTS010000566.1:0-13885 GCA_031363045.1 Hyphomicrobiales bacterium | reverse complement strand
GGACAGAACCCGGCTTACAGGCCGGCTGGCGCCTCTTTCCGGGGATCAAAATCCCCCGCTGAAATCCCCGATTGAATCAAAATCGAAACCATTTGTTAATTCACAAGTGGTCAATGTCAGGGTGAATCTTAACGCCTTGTTCACCCTGAATTTCCGCCCGCAAAATGGCCGCCGAAACCGCAATCACCCCTGTAAACCACGTGCCCGTCATGCTGGCTGAAGTGCTGGACGCACTGCAACCGCAAGATGGCGGGCTCTATGTCGACGGCACGTTCGGGGCTGGCGGTTACGCACGCGCCATCCTTGCCGCGGCCGATTGCCGGGTGCTGGGCATCGACCGCGATCCTTCGGCCATCGCCGCAGGCCAAGGGCTGGTGGCGCAGTCGAACGGCAGGCTGACACTGGTCGAAGGCCGCTTCGCCGATATGGAGGCGTTGCTGGCGGAAACGGGGCTCGCCGACGTTGACGGCGTGGTGCTCGACATCGGCGTTTCCTCGATGCAACTCGACCAGGCGACACGCGGTTTTTCCTTCATGCGCGATGGGCCGCTCGACATGCGCATGGGTGGCCAGGGCTTGACGGCCGCCGATGCCGTCAACTCGCTGCCACAGGATACGCTTGCCAATATCATTTACATTTTTGGCGAGGAGACGAAATCGCGTGCCATCGCCAAGGCCATCGTCACGGCCAGGGCCGAGGCGCCGATCACCACGACGCTTGGCCTGGTCAAGGCCATCGAACGCGCCACCGGCCGCCAGCGCCCGCAGGACCGCACGCATCCCGCCACCCGTACTTTCCAGGCGCTGCGCATCCATGTGAATTCCGAACTTGATGAATTGGTGGAGGCACTGCATGCCGCTGAACGGCTGTTGAAGCCGGGCGGGCGGCTGGTTGTTGTCACGTTCCATTCGCTCGAGGATCGCATCGTCAAGCGCTTCTTCGCGTCGCGTGGCGGCAAGCTGCCGTCGGCGTCCCGTCATCTGCTGGAGTTTTCATCGGGTCCGCTCCCAAGCTTCGAATTGCCGTTCAAGGGCCACATCGGCGCCAGCGAGGCAGAATCCCATGCCAACCCGCGGGCCCGTTCCGCCAAACTCCGCGCCGGCATCCGCACCGCCGCTGCAATCCTGCCATCGATTGCCGATGAGATTGGTCTTCACGTGCCGAAGGGGACACGTCACTGATGCACAAGTTCTTCAATTTCATTCTCGTTGTCGCGGTGCTGATTTCGGGCTTCGTGCTCTACTCGCTGGAACACCGGACGCGCGGACTCGAGCGCGAGATTGTTCTGGCGGAACGCGGCACCGATGCCGAAATCGAGAGCATGCGTTTCCTCAACGCCGAATGGAGCAGCCTGACCAGGCCTGACCGGTTGAAAAAACTGGCCGAGCAACACCTGGGGCTCACGACGTTGAAGGCCCAGCAGGTCGTGAGCTTCAGTGAGTTGGGGCAGAAGGTGCCAGCCGAACCGATCGTCAAACTTGAAGCCCAGGGGGCCGATCCCATCGGCGCCATCATCGACAAGATGCAATAGAATGAGCGACATTTCACACGGCATGCAAGCTGAAGATACGCCGCGCCAACTCGTGGGGCAAAATCGCATCCGCCTCATCGGCATGTGCTTTGGCGTGGCGTTCCTGGCGATCGGCGGGCAGCTCACCAAGCTCACGCTGTTTCCCAAGGCCGATGACCCGAAGAACCGCATCGTCACCGAAGAGCGCCTGCCGCGGCCCGATATCGTCGACCGCAATGGCGTGCTGCTGGCCACCGACGTGGCGGTTGCCTCGCTCTATGCCGATCCCCTGAAGATCATCGACATCGACGAGGCAATCGAACTGCTCACCGCCACGGTGACCGATCTCGATGCCAAGGAATTGCGCAAGAAGCTGACGCAGAAAAAATCATTCGCCTGGCTGAAGCGGCAGGTGACGACCGAAGAGCGCGATGCCGTTTACAATCTCGGTATTCCAGGTGTCGGCTATGTCAACGAGCGCCGCCGCGTCTATCCACAAGGCCACCTCTCGTCGCATGTCGTGGGCTACGTCGATCTCGACACCAAGGGCATTGCCGGCATCGAGAAATATCTCGATGACCAGGGAGCAATCTACACTGCATCCCTGGCTGAACCCGGTGAGCACCGCTCGCAAGCCGCCCAGATGTCGGTTGATATCCGCGTGCAGGCGGCGGTCATCGACGAATTACAGAAAGCCATCGACAAGTTCCGGGCAATTGCGGCGGGCGGCATTGTGCTCGACATCACCACCGGTGAGGTCATCTCGCTGGTATCTCTTCCGGATTTCAATCCCAACCAGGAAAAGAAAAACTTCACCAAGCTGCAGCAGAACCAGATGACCAGCGGCGTCTATGAGCTGGGCTCGGTCATCAAGGCCGTCACCTTCGCCATGGCTTTCGATTATGGCACCGCCAACTTGCAGAGCCGCTATGACGCGCGCTTTCCGCTGGTCATCGGCAACGCGCGCATCAATGACTTTCACGCCCAGCGCCGGGTCATGACGGTGCCGGAGATCTTCACCAATTCCTCCAACATTGGCACCGCCAAGATGGCGCTGGATGTCGGCATGGAACGCCACCAGGCATTCCTTCGGCGCGTTGGTTTGTTCGACCGGCTGCAGACCGAATTGCCGGAGAGCGCGCGCCCGCTGTTGCCGCGGCACTGGAGCAAACTGGCCACCGCAACGGCGGCTTTTGGCCACGGTTTTGCCGTGCAGCCGCTGCAAGGTGCGGCCGTCGTCGCCGGCCTTCTCAATGGCGGCCACATGATGACGCCGACGTTTCTCAAGCGCAACGAGGACGATGCCATGGCGATGGCCCAGACCATCGTGAAACCAACGACAAGCGAAATGCTGCAAGGGCTGTTCCGTCTCAATGTGGTTGATGGCACGGCATCCAAGGCCGACGTCATTGGTTATCGCCTCGGCGGCAAGACGGGCACGGCCGAGAAGGTCGTCGGCGGGCGCTATTCCAAGGAGAAGCGGTTGACGTCGTTCATTGGCGCCTTCCCGATGGACAAGCCGAAATATCTTCTGCTGGTGATGCTCGACGAACCAAAGCCGACGCCCGAGACCTATGGCTTTGCCACCTCGGGCTGGAATGCCGTGCCAGTGGCGGGACTGATTGTCGAGCGGATCGCGCCGATGTTGGGTGTGGAACCGCAGTTCTCGCCCGAAGACCTCGACAAGCTGGCGAAACTCGAAAAGAAAAAGAAGGGCTGATCAGGGTGCCGATCTCGCTGCGACGGCTGGTGGGTGGCGACGCGCTGGTGCCGGAGGGTGCGGGCGAGCTTCGCATTGCCGGCCTGACGTCGGACAGCCGCGCCGTGAAGCCCGGGTTCCTGTTCGCGGCATTGCCCGGGTCATCCGTTGACGGAGCAAAATTCATTCCGCAAGCCATCGCCGCCGGGGCAACAGCTATTCTGGCGGCGCCGGGCGTGACGGTTGAAGGTGCAGTGGCGGTCACCGCCGCCAATCCGCGTCAGGCTTTTGCCAGAGCGGCGGCGCATTTCTTTGGCCGCCAGCCGGACTTGATTGTCGCCGTCACCGGCACCAGCGGCAAGACGTCGGTTGCCAGTTTCGTGCGCGAAATCTGGACGGCCATGGGATTTCGCGCCGCAAGCCTCGGCACGGTCGGCGTCGTTTCGCCGTCGGGTACCACGGAGCTCGAGCATACGACACCTGATCCGGTGAGCTTGCAGGAGGCTGCCGCAAGACTTGCCGATGACCATGTCAAGCATCTGGCCATCGAGGCTTCGAGTCATGGTCTCGATCAATACCGCCTCGACGGATTGAGATTGTCGGCTGGTGGCTTCACCAATCTGTCGCACGATCATCTCGATTATCATGCCAACACCGAAGCGTATTTCGATGCCAAGATGCGGCTGTTCGAGGAGCTGCTGGTGCCGGGAGCCGCCGCCGTCATCAATGCTGACAGCGATCATGGCGCGGAAGCTGCACGCCGCTGCCGCTTGCGTGGTCTCGATCTTCTGACGGTTGGCCGCAAGGGTGAAGCTCTGCGCATCATCGATGTAGCCCGCGAAGGTTTTGGCCAGCGCCTCGATGCCGACGTGCGGGGACGGTGCTATCGCATCCAATTGCCATTGGTTGGAGATTTCCAGGCATCGAACGCCTTGATCGCCGCTGGCCTAGTGCTTGGCACGGGTGGCGATGAGCCCCAAGTCATGCACGCGCTGGAATCCCTTAAAGGCGCGCGCGGGCGGCTGGAGCTGGTGGGGCGGAGCCGAGCGGGTGCGCCAGTTTTTGTCGATTACTCGCACAAGCCCGACGCGCTGGAAAATGCCATCGCGGCACTGAGGCCATATACAAAGAACAACCTGCATGTGGTGTTTGGTTGCGGTGGCGACCGCGACCGCGCCAAACGGCCGATCATGGGGGCAATCGCCACCAGGCTCGCCGACAAGGTCTATGTCACCGATGATAATCCGCGTACGGAAGATCCTGCGGCAGTCCGCGCCGCTATTCTGGCGGCAGCACCGGGTGCTGTCGAAATCGGCAATCGCGCCGAAGCGATCCGCGCCGCAATCGATGTGCTCGAGGCGGGCGATGTGCTGATGGTTGCCGGCAAGGGGCATGAGGAAGGCCAGAAGATCGGAAAAATTGTGCTGCCCTTCAGCGATCACGATGCGGTCAAGGCGGCGATTGCGGGACTTGACTATCATGGCTGATGCATTGTGGACGGTGGACGAGTTGCTGGCGGCCACCGGTGGAAAACTGCATGGGCAGGTGACGAAGCCGCTGAATGGCGTCACCATCGATTCGCGTGATTTTTCGCCCGGTGACATCTTCGTTGCCATCAAGGGCGACACGCATGACGGCCACGCCTTCGCCGCCAACGCCTTGAAGGCGGGGGCGGGGCTCGCCGTCGTCAGCCGCGTGACCGACGACATGAAAACGGCAGGCGCGTTGCTCGAAGTGCCGGATGATCCACTGCGGGGGCTTGAGAACATCGGCCGTGCCGCCCGGGTGCGTTGCCAGGCCCAGGTCATCGCGGTGACCGGCAGCGTTGGCAAGACCAGTGCCAAGGAAATGCTTCGCACTGCCTTGTCGGCCTCGGGCCTCACTCATGCTTCGGCGGCCTCATTCAACAATCACTGGGGCGTGCCGTTGACGCTGGCCCGCATGCCGCGCGATGCGGCCTTCGGGGTGTTCGAGATCGGCATGAACCATTCTGGCGAAATCACCCCGCTGGTCGCCATGGTGAAGCCGCATGTGGCCATCGTCACGACGATTGCCGCGAGCCATTTGGGCCACTTCAATTCACTAGATGACATCGCCGAGGCCAAAGCCGAGATTTTCTCCGGCGTGGTAGAGGGCGGCCATGCCGTCATCAACCGCGATACGCCATACTTTGATCGCCTCGCAACGGCGGCCCGCGCCAATGGCATCGGCAACATCGTGTCTTTCGGCAAGTCGGCAGAAGCCGATGTGCGGATCGAGCGCCTGGCACTGCATGCCGATTGCTGCTGCATCACTGCCAATGTGATGGGCGAAAGCGTCATCTACAAACTTGGGGTGCCGGGCGAACACATGGCGGTGAACAGCCTGGCGGTGCTCGCCGCCGCCAAGCTCTGTGGCGCCGATCTGGCACGCGCCGCGTTGGCGCTCGCCGCGGCCCAGCCGGCCAAGGGGCGTGGTGTACGCGAGCGCTTGCCGATTGCCGGTGGCGAATTGCTGCTGATCGATGAGAGTTACAATGCCAATCCGGCATCGGTTGGTGCCGCATTGGCGCTGTTGGCCACTGCCAAGCCCGGCAAAGGTGGCCGCCGCATTGCGGTTCTGGGTGACATGCTGGAACTGGGCGAACATGGACCGGCCCTTCATGCCGGGCTGTTCGAGCCCATGGACGCGGCCCGCGTCGATGTCCTATATGCCGCCGGGCCGCTGATGGCGAATCTCTGGGACCGTGTACCGGCCCCCAAGCGCGGGGCCCACGCGGCCACTTCCGATGCGATCCGCGATGCGCTTTTGGCCGGCCTCAGGGCAGGTGACGTGGTGATGGTCAAAGGTTCACTGGGCAGCCGCATGGGTCCGCTGGTCGAGGCCGTTCGGGCGGCGCATCCAGCGCCCGTCAAGGAGAACTAATGCTGTTTCATCTGTTGACGAGCCTCACCGACGAGTTCTCGCCGTTCAACGTCTTCCGCTATCAGACAACGCGTACAGGCTCGGCGGTGCTGACCGCCTTGCTGTTCGTTTTCCTCTTCGGGCCGCGCATCATTTCGTTATTGAAGGTGAAGCAAGGCCGTGGCCAGCCGATCCGCCTCGATGGCCCGCAGCGCCACATTGTCGAAAAGCAAGGCACGCCGACGATGGGCGGGCTGATGATCCTGTCCGGCATCTTCGTTGCCACCTTGCTATGGGCCGATCTTGGCAATCTTTATGTCTGGGCCGTGCTGTTCGTGATGATCGGTTTCGGCGCCATCGGGTTTTATGACGATTTCCTGAAAGTCACCAAAGCCTCGACCAAGGGGTTTTCCGGCAAGATCCGGCTGCTGGCCGAGTTCATCATCGCCGGGGTTGCCGTCGGCATCTTCATGGGTATCGGCGATGCACCACTGTCGACATCGCTGGCGCTGCCGTTCTTCAAGAATGTGCTCATTCCCTTTGGCATGTTCTTTATCTTCATCGGCATGTTCGTGGTGGTGGGAGCTGGCAATGCCGTCAACATGACCGATGGGCTCGATGGCCTGGCCATCGTGCCGGTGATGATTGCCGCGGCGAGCCTGGGCCTCATCGTTTATCTCGTCGGCAATTTCAATTTCTCCACCTATCTCGAATTGCACTTCGTCAAAGGCTCGGGCGAACTCGCCATAATCTGCGGCGCCATCATGGGCGCGGGCCTGGGCTTCCTGTGGTTCAACGCGCCGCCCGCTATGATCTTCATGGGCGACACCGGTTCGCTGTCGCTGGGCGGAGCCTTGGGGGCGATCGCCGTTGCCGCCAAGCACGAGATCGTGCTGGCGATCATCGGTGGACTGTTCGTGCTCGAAACCGCCTCGGTCATCATCCAGGTCGCGTCGTTCAAGCTGACGGGAAAGCGGGTCTTCGCCATGGCGCCGCTGCATCATCACTTCGAGCAGAAGGGCTGGAAGGAAGCGACCATCGTCATCCGCTTCTGGATCATCGCCATCGTGCTGGCCCTCATCGGGCTGTCGACGCTCAAGCTCAGATAGGCAGCGCATGTTTCCCGCCAGCACATTCAAAGACAAGCGCGTTGCGGTGTTCGGCCTGGCGCGTTCCGGCACGGCTTGCGTCGAGGCCTTAGCGCTGGGCGGCGCGCAGGTACATGCTTGGGACGATTCAAACCCGGCGGTCGAAAAAGCCCGGGCTCAAGGCTTGCCGATCACCAACCTGCACGGCCTCGATTTCGCCGGTCTTGATGCTCTGGTCTTAAGCCCGGGCGTGGCGCTCACGCACCCTGAACCGCATTGGACAGTGCTGAAGGCGCGCCATGCGGGTGTCGAGATCATCGGCGACACGGAAGTGTTCGCGCGCGAAGCCGCCGCCGCGGGCGCACGGATCATCGCGATCACCGGCACCAATGGCAAGTCGACGACGACGGCGCTGATCGGCCATGTGCTGCAGACAGCGGGGCTTGATGTCGAAGTTGGCGGCAACATCGGCAAGGCAGTGTTCCTGCTCAGTCAGCCGGTGAAGGACCGCATCTACGTTCTCGAACTCTCTTCCTTCCAGATCGACCTGATGCCGAGCCTGAAGCCTGATGTCGGCATTCTCACCAATCTTTCGCCCGATCATCTCGACCGCCATGGCAACATGGAAAATTATGCAGCGGTGAAAGCCCGCATGTTTGCCAGGCAAACCAAGGGCGATACGGCACTCTGCGGCATTGACGACGGCTGGAGTGCGGCCATTGCCGACAAGGCGCGGGCCAGCGGAGCTGATGTCCGCAAGGTCTCGGTCATCGAAGGCCTGGGCGACGGCATCAGCGCCTTCGGCGGGATCTTACGCGACCGGCGTGCCGGGCTGACACATCACGAAATCGATCTTCGTCCCATGCCGGCGCTTAAAGGCAAGCACAACTGGCAGAACGCTTGCATGGCTTATGGCGCGGCACAGGCCTTCGGCGTCAATACCGAAACTGTCGCCCAGGCAATGCGGAGTTTCCCTGGTCTGGCGCACCGCATGCAGCAGGTTGCGCTGGCTGGTAAAATCGCCTTCATCAATGACTCCAAAGCCACCAATGCCGATGCCGCCGAGAAGGCGCTGGCGTCCTTCGGCACCATCTACTGGATCGCCGGCGGCATTGCCAAGGCGGGCGGCATTGAACCGTTGCGCCCATTGTTCTCAAACATCGTGCGAAGTTACCTGATTGGTCAGTCGGCGGAGCAATTTGCCGCGACGCTTGGACGTGCGATGCCGGTCGAGATCAGCGGCACGCTGGAGAAGGCGGTCACAGCAGCGCTTCGGGATGCCAAGGCGGATGGCCGTGAAGGTGCTGTGGTGCTGCTGTCGCCGGCTTGTGCGTCTTTTGACCAGTATCCCAATTTTGAAGTGCGCGGCGATGCCTTCGTCACGGCCGTCGCCGCGTTGCCCGGAATATCCATGACCATCGGAGGAGATGCACATGCTGCTCGGACGTAGTGACCGCGGGCTTCTGGCGCAATGGTGGTTCACGGTGGACAGGATCCTGATGTCGGCAGTTTTGCTGCTGATGGCGTCGGGTGTGCTCATCAGCATGGCGGCCAGCCCGCCGGTGGCGGAGCGCATCGGCGTCGATACATTTCATTTCTTCAAGGGCCAGTTGTTCTTCCTGGTGCTCGCCGTGCCGATGCTGGTGACGCTGTCGTTCTTCACACCGCTGTGGGCCAGGCGGGCCGGTATGGCGGTGTTTGTCATTTCGCTGGCTCTGATGGTCGCGGCGCTGTTCTTCGGACCGGAGATCAAGGGCGCGCATCGCTGGATCAATGTCGGGCCGCTGGGACTGCAACCCTCTGAACTTGCGAAGCCCGGCTTTGTGATCGTGGCTGCGTGGTTTCTGGCGGAACATACGAGGCGGCCCGAGATGCCCGGTCATATCATCGCCTATGCCTCGGCGGCGATCCTCGTCGGGCTACTCGTGCTTCAGCCCGACTTCGGCCAGACGGCGCTGGTGTTGCTGACGTTCGGCACCATGTTGCTGATCTATGGCATCTCGTGGATCACTGTCACCGCCTTGTGTGGGCTTGGGGGTGCGGGCGTCATGGCGGCCTATGGACTGGTGCCGCATGTCCAGTCGCGCATCGACCGCTTTCTCAGCCCCGACAAGGGCGACACGTTCCAGGTCGATACGGCGCTGCAGGCGTTCAAGAATGGCGGCTTCATGGGAACGGGTCCAGGCGGCGGCGAGGCCAAGTTGGTGCTGCCGGATGCGCATGCCGATTTCACCTTTGCGGTGGTGGGCGAGGAATTTGGCCTCGTTGCCTGCCTGCTGCTGATGGCGCTTTTCGCCTTCGTGGTGTTCCGGGTGCTGGCCCGCGCCAAGACCGAGAATGATCCCTTCGCGGCACTGGCCTTGAGCGGCTTGGCGCTGGTCTTCGGCTTTCAGGCGGTCATCAACATGGGGGTGAATGTGGCATTGCTGCCGGCCAAGGGCATGACACTGCCGTTCATCTCCTATGGTGGCTCTTCGCTGCTTGGCATGGCCTTCGCCATGGGACTGGTGCTGGCGCTGGCCAGGCGGCGCTCCGGTGTGAAATCCCGCCTGCATCATCTGTCGCCCGCGCTGGCGTGAGGCGCGATGCAATCGAAAGGCACGATCGTTCTGGCAGCTGGCGGCACCGGCGGGCATCTGTTTCCCGCCCAGGCGCTGGCCGAGGAACTGAACCGGCGTGGCTATGTCATCCATCTGATGACGGATGAACGCGTGCATGACTATGGCAAGTCGTTCCCGGCAGCCGAGATCCACGTCGTTCCGTCGGCAACACTTTCGCTCTCCAAGCCGTGGCTGGTGCCGGGCAAGGTGCTGAGACTTTACAGCGGCTATGCCAAGGCGCGCGCCATCCTCAAACGGGTGAAGCCACTGGCCGTCGTTTGCTTCGGCGGTTATCCGTCGTTCCCGCCGATCCTTGCCGCGTCGCGGCTCAAGATTCCATCTTGCGTCCACGACCAGAACGCGGTGATGGGGCGAGCCAACAAGGTTCTGGCGAAATGGGCCGATGCCGTGGCCTCGTCATTCCCTGACCTCAAGGGCCTGCCACCGGAAGCAGCGGCCAAACTTACCATCACCGGCAATCCGGTGCGCGATGTGGTGCTGACGCAGAAAGCGGCCGCCTATCCGGCGTTCGACATTTTCGATCTGCTGGTCTTCGGCGGCAGTCAGGGCGCGCAGTTCTTCGGCGAGTTCATGCCAAAGGTCTTTGCCGCAATGACCGCGCAAGAGCGCAAGGGCATCAAGCTTACCCAGCAGGTGCGCCAGGAAAACATGAGTCAAGTCAAGGCGCTGTACGCTGAACTTGGTGTTGCGTGTGAACTCTCGCCATTCTTCATGGACATGCCGGCGCGCATTGCCGCGGCACATCTTGTGGTCTGCCGCTCGGGTGCTTCAACCATTGCTGAACTGGGTGTGATCGGCAGGCCCGCCATCATGGTGCCGCTACCGCATGCGCTCGACAATGACCAGTTGCGCAATGCCGAGAGTTTCGCCGCAGCGGGCGCTGGCTTTGTCCATCCACAGGCCTCGCTCGAGCCCAAGGCCTTTGCCGCATTTCTGACATCACTTCGCGGTTCACAGCGCCAACTCCAACAGGCGGCGGCAGCAGCTTTGAGCCACGGACGGCCCGATGCCGCCCAGCGGCTTGCCGACTTGACCGAAAAGATTGCAGGGAAAAATACCATATGAAATTGCCGCGCGACGTAGGCCCCATTCATTTCATCGGCATCGGCGGCATCGGCATGAGCGGCATCGCTGAAGTCATGGCGACGCTTGGCTACAAGGTTCAAGGGTCTGATCTCACCGACAACTATAACGTTGCGCGGCTGCGCAAGGCGGAGATCGAGGTGTTTATCGGCCACAAGGCCGAAAATATCGGCGAGGCGCAGGTGGTCGTCGTTTCATCCGCCGTCAAAGACGACAATCCGGAACTGGTGGAAGCGCGCAATCGCTATCTGCCGATCGTGCGCCGGGCCGAGATGCTGGCCGAGCTGATGCGCTTCAAATCCTGCGTGGCGGTGGGCGGCACGCATGGCAAGACGACGACGACCTCACTGGTGGCAGCACTGCTCGATGCTGGCGGGCTCGATCCCACCGTCATCAATGGCGGCATCATCAATGCCTATGGCACCAACGCGAGATTGGGCAACGGCGACTGGATGGTTGTGGAGTCGGATGAATCCGATGGCACGTTCGTCAAGCTTCCCGCCGATGTGGTGATCGTCACCAACATCGACCCCGAGCATCTCGATCACTACGGCACCTTCGAGAAGGCCAAGGAGGCGTTTCTGGCCTTCGTCGAGAATATTCCCTTCTATGGTTTTGCTGTCATGTGCATCGATCATCCGGTGGTGCAGGAAATGATCGGCCAAGTGCGCGACCGCCGCGTTGTGACCTATGGCCACAGCCCACAAGCCGATGTGCGGTTGATGGATGTCAACTATGCCGATGGCGAAACGCATTTCTCAGTGCGCATGACCAACCGCCGCAGCGGCGAAACCCATGACATCGGAAACTTGAGCCTCGCCATTCCAGGCGATCACAATGCGCTGAATTCGTCGGCGGCATTGGCCGTCGCCAAAGAGCTGGGACTTTCGGATGACGCTATCCGCAAAGGTTTTAAGAGCTTCACCGGCGTCAAGCGCCGCTTCACCCGCACCGGTGCCCACAATGGCGTCACCGTCTATGACGACTATGGCCATCATCCCGTCGAGATTGCCGCTGTGCTGCGGGCGGCGCGGCGGGTGACACAGGGCAAGGTCATCGCCGTCATGCAACCGCATCGTTATTCGCGGCTGGCCTCGCTGTTCAACGATTTCTGCACCTGCTTCAACGATGCCGACTCGGTCATCGTGGCGCCGGTCTACGCGGCGGGTGAAGCGCCGATCGAGGGGGCGAGCCACCTATCGCTGATCGAAGGCCTCAAAGCCCGTGGCCATCGTTCGGTGCATGCACTTGAGCGGCCGGAACAATTGGCGCCGTTGGTGCGTAACCTGGTGAAGCCGGGCGATATCGTCATGTGTCTGGGTGCTGGCACCATTACCCAATGGGCCTATGCGCTACCCGGCCAGCTGGCGGCCTTCGACGACAAGGCGAGCGGGTAATGACCTCACTTGATGGCGCGGCCCTGCTGCAGCGCTTGCCGCCGGTACGCGGAAGGCTGGAGGCCAATGCGCCTCTGGCCGAACTCACGTGGTTCCGCGCGGGTGGTGCCGCCGAGGTGCTGTTCACGCCGGCGGACGAAGCCGATCTGGCAGCGTTCCTGAAAGCCACACCTGCCGATATCCCGGTCACGGTGATCGGTGTCGGGTCCAACCTGCTGGTGCGCGATGGCGGTGTGCCTGGCGTTGTCATCCGCATGGGGCGGGGGTTTGCTGACGTGACAGCGGAAGACGGCCACCGGATCAGGGCAGGGGCCGCTTCCCTTGATGTGCGCGTGGCACGCTTCGCGCAGGAAAAAAGTATCGATGCATTAACCTTTCTGAGAGGTATACCGGGCACGATCGGCGGTGCGTTACGCATGAACGCCGGGGCCTATGGTGGGGAAACCAAAGACGTTCTGGTTGAAGCGCGGGCGGTTGACCGGACCGGGAACATCCACGTGCTGACCAATGCCGACATGAAATACACCTATCGTCATTGCGGCGCGCCAGACGGCCTGGTGTTCAGCCAAGCGCTGCTGCAGGGCCGGGCAGGCGATCCCGCAGAAATTGCCGCCGCCATGGACAAGATCACCGCAAGCCGTGAAGCGACCCAGCCCGTGAAAAGCCGGACCGGTGGTTCGACCTTCAAGAATCCACCCGGCAACAAATCCTGGCAGTTGATCGACCAGGCGGGACTGCGCGGCTTTGCCGTTGGGCCAGCCAAGGTGTCGGAGCTGCATTGCAACTTCTTGATCAATGAGGGTGGTGCCAGTGCCGCTGAGATCGAGCAACTGGGCGAGATCATCCGCGCCAAGGTGAAAGAAAATTCCGGCATCGATCTCGAATGGGAAATCAAGCGCATCGGGCTCAAAGCAGAAGGTGCGGCATGAACAAAAAACTCATTCCGCAGGATACCACCGTCGCCGTTCTGATGGGCGGCTGGTCGGCCGAGCGGCCGGTCAGCCTGTCGTCGGGCGAGGCATGCTCTGGCGCTCTGGCGCGGGCCGGCTTCAAGGTCGTCCCGGTCGACGTGAAGCGCGAGCGTATTGTTTCGATCCTGCAGGACCTCCGGCCAGATGTCGCCTTCAATGCCTTGCATGGCAAGTGGGGCGAGGACGGTTGCTGCGCGGCCGTTCTCGAAACACTGCAGATTCCCTATACGCATTCGGGCGTGCTTGCTTCTTCGCTTGCCATGCACAAGGAAAAATCCAAGACGGTTTTTGCGGCGGCTGGAATTCCAGTGGCCGAGAGCAAGCTGGTTGAACTCGACCTTGTTGCCACCCAGCATCCCATGGCGCCGCCCTATGTAGTGAAGCCGGTGGCCGAGGGCTCGAGTGTCGGCGTTCACATCGTTTTATCTTCCTCCAATGGGCCCGCCGCGATGGTGCTGGAACAGCGCGATCTGTTCGGCACGCATGCAATGGTCGAGCGTTATATCCCAGGCCGCGAACTGACCTGCGCGGTGATCGGCGATGTGGCGATGGGGGTCATCGACATCGTATCGAAAAACTCAAGTTGGTACGATTATGCGTCAAAGTATGCGCCGGGCGGTTCGCAGCACATTC
>JANLTS010000565.1:0-2751 GCA_031363045.1 Hyphomicrobiales bacterium | reverse complement strand
CCATGCGCCGTGCCGCCGAAATTGGCGTTGAGCGCGCGGAGGCCGCCGACCAGCACCGTCATCTCAGGCGCCGTCAGCGTCATCAGCTGCGCCCTGTCGAGCAGCAGTTCCTCGGACGACACCGCATAGGCCTGCTTCTGGTAGTTGCGGAAGCCGTCGGCAACGGGTTCGAGAGCAGAGAAGGATTCAACATCCGTCTGCTCCTGGGTGGCATCGGTGCGGCCGGGCGAGAAGGGCACCGCCACATCATGCCCGGCGTTCTTCGCAGCCTGTTCGACGGCGGCGGTTCCGCCGAGCACGATCAGGTCGGCGAGCGACACCGGTTTGCCGAAGGCCTTGGCGATGGCCTCGAGCTTTTCGAGAACCTTGGCCAGCTTCGCCGGCTGGTTGGCTTCCCAGTCCTTCTGTGGCGCGAGACGAATGCGGGCGCCATTGGCACCGCCGCGCTTGTCGGACCCGCGGAAGGTCGAGGCCGAGGCCCAGGCCGTTGAAACAAGGTCAGCAGCTGAAAGCCCCGATGCGAGAATCGTGGCCTTGAGAGCGGCGATATCCTTGGCGTCGATCAGCGGGTGCTTGGCGGCGGGGACGGGGTCCTGCCAGATCAAGTCTTCGGCCGGAACCTCGGGACCGAGATAGCGTACTTTCGGCCCCATGTCGCGGTGCGTCAGCTTGAACCAGGCGCGCGCGAAGGCATCGGCGAACTGGTCCGGATTTTCGAAGAAGCGCCGCGAGATTTTTTCGTAAGCCGGGTCGAAGCGCAGCGCCAGATCGGTGGTCAGCATGGTGGGAGCGTGGCGCTTTGCCTTGTCATGCGCATCGGGCACGGTGCCCGCACCGCCGCCATTCTTCGGCGTCCATTGGTGAGCACCGGCCGGGCTCTTTGTGAGCTCCCATTCGAAACCGAACAGATTCCCGAAGAAATCATTGCTCCACTTGGTGGGATTCGTGGTCCATGTCACTTCGAGGCCCGAGGTGATCGCGTCACCGGCCTTGCCGCTGCCGTAGCTTGAAAGCCAGCCGAAGCCTTGCGCTTCGATGCCCGCGGCTTCCGGCTCGCGGCCGACATGCGATTCAGGGCCTGCGCCATGGGTCTTGCCAAAGGTGTGACCGCCGGCGATCAGCGCCACGGTTTCCTCATCGTCCATCGCCATGCGCTTGAAGGTCTCGCGGATGTCGCGGCCGGCCGCCACCGGGTCCGGATTACCATTCGGGCCTTGCGGGTTCACATAGATCAGACCCATCTGCACGGCGGCGAGGGGGTTTTCGAGATTGCGGTCGCCCGAGTAGCGCTTGTCGCCAAGCCAGGTGTCTTCCTCGCCCCAATAGACGTCTTCCTCCGGCTCCCACACATCGGCGCGGCCGCCGCCGAAGCCGAAGGTCTTGAAGCCCATCGATTCGAGCGCGCAATTGCCGGTGAGGACCATGAGATCGGCCCAGGAAATCCGGTTGCCGTATTTCTGCTTGATCGGCCACAGCAGGCGCCGCGCCTTGTCGAGATTGCCGTTGTCGGGCCAGGAGTTGAGTGGCGCGAAACGCTGCTGGCCGGACCCGGCACCGCCACGGCCATCGCCGGTGCGATAGGTGCCGGCACTGTGCCAGGCCATGCGGATGAACAATGGCCCATAATGGCCGAAATCCGCCGGCCACCAGTCTTGAGATTGGGTCATCAGCGCGACGATGTCCGCCTTCAGGGCCTTGAGGTCGAGCTTTTTGAACTCTTCGGCGTAGTTGAAAGCCTCGCCCATGGGATCGGACAGGCTGGAGTGCTGGTGGAGAATCTTGAGGTTCAACTGGTTCGGCCACCAGTCGCGATTGGACCTGACGCCTGCCGTCACGTGAATGACCGGGCATTTGCCGGCAGTGCTGTCAGTCTTCCTGTCCATGGTGTCTCCGATCGGTTTGGGTGAATTTGGGTGTGTTGCCGCTTAAACTCTAGAATCATTCTAAACTGGGGGAGGGGGTAATTTCAATTCCCAAATACAGCTTTTCCAACTGCCATGGGCGCGGCATTTTTTCCAGCCCGTCCTTGCTGTTTCAGGTCAGGCCTGCTGCCGCAAAGCGTGATTTGACGTGGCCCGCACTTGGGACAACACTGTCGTCATTCAAGGCAGAGAGGTCTCAGACATTGAAGCCACCGACGCAAAGCCCGAACGCCTGACCTTCAGGCGCCCCACATATCCTCTGCAAACACGCCGCCAGTTGCGGTGAATAATCGCCCGAGAGAAAGGGCAAAGTGCAAATTGCACGGACAGGCCCCGCGAGGTTCAACCTCCGGGGCCAACTCATTGGCAGCTACAGCCGCCTCACACCCGCCAGCAATCGGCAGCCAGAAGTAGTTCCGTCAAGTCGCGGTAGCGCTGGCCGTCGAGCCCGGTGATGTCCTTGATCCGAAGCAACCGCGCATAGAGCGTGTTGGCATGCCTTGCCAACGCACGCGCCGCCCTCTGCATGTTCATGTCGGCATCGGCGAAGGCCCGCAATGTGGCGATGAGGCTGCCCCCGCTCTCGGCATCGGCTGCCATCAGCGGCTGCGCCCAGGAAGGCGGAGTTGCCCGCACTTCGTCAGCACCTCGCAGCACCAGGAGACCGCGCACCGGAAGGCCCGAAAATGCGACGACGCGCTCTGTGACACTGGCAAAGTCAAAGGCGATGGTCGCCTCATTGAGAGCCCGCGGCAGAAACGCCGTAGACGGATGATCGGCACTGATGCCGACCAGAACGGAAGGCCCCAGCATCTGCAGCAGCGGCGCC
>JANLTS010000551.1:0-5305 GCA_031363045.1 Hyphomicrobiales bacterium | reverse complement strand
CTTAAGGCTTGCGGACTTCGGCAATGTGCACCGCTATGAACCCTCCGGCGCGCTGCACGGGCTGATGCGGGTCCGGGGCTTCACCCAGGATGATGCTCATATCTTCTGCACTGAGGAGCAGATGCGCGACGAATGCCTGAAGATCAATGATCTCATTCTCTCGACCTACAAGGACTTCGGTTTCGAACAGATCGTGGTGAAGCTTTCGACGAGGCCGGAAAAGCGCGTCGGCTCGGATGCCGCATGGGACCGCGCCGAGGACATCATGAACAAGGTGCTGGTGCAGATCGCCGAGCAATCGGGCGGACAGATCAAGACGGCGGTGAACCCGGGCGAGGGCGCGTTCTATGGCCCCAAGTTCGAATATGTGCTGCGCGATGCCATTGGCCGCGACTTGCAATGCGGCACGACGCAAGTCGACTTCAACCTGCCGGAACGCTTTGGCGCGTTTTATATCGGCGAGGACGGCGCCAAGCACGTGCCGGTGATGATCCACCGCGCCATCTGCGGTTCGATGGAGCGCTTCCTCGGCATCCTGATCGAGAATTATGCCGGGCATTTCCCATTGTGGCTGGCGCCGGTGCAGGTCGTGGTGACGACCATCACGTCTGAGAGCGATGCCTATGCAATGGAGGTGCGCGACTTACTGCGCAAGGCGGGGCTGCGCACGGATGTCGATCTCAGGAACGAGAAGATCAATTACAAGGTTCGCGAGCACTCGGTGCAGAAGGTGCCGGTGATCATCGTCGTCGGTAAACGCGAGATGGATGAGCGGGCGGTGAATATCCGCAGGCTGGGTTCTCAGAACCAGACGCCGATGGGGCTCGATGCGGCCTTGGCCGCGCTGAAGGACGAGGCGGTGCCGCCGGATTTGCGACGGGATTAGAGCACCCCCGGTCTGAGGGTTCTGGCCGTTACTCCGCCCCGAGGGACTGTTTCCAGTCGGTGAGGATGCGCTGGCGTTTTTGGCGGTCGGAGACGGCGAGGAGCGCGGGGCCGATGGGGATGGGGCGGTTGATGCCTGACTGGATGTCGGGGCTGGCGGCATCGACACCGTCGGGTGCGGGTTCGCTCTGGGAAAAGAAGAACGAACGCTCGAAGGCGGTTTTCTGGCCACGGAGCGACAGCAGGTAGTCGAGGAAGGCTTTGCCTGCCTGAGGGTTGCCGGCGTGCAGCGGGATGAAGGCGGCGCGGCTCAGGACCAGCGTGTAGTCGCGCGGCATGACGATGCCGATGGGGGCACCCGCTTTTAATCGTCCGTAGGCGTATGATCCCAGGAGGTTGTAACCGATGAGGATGCGGCCGCTTTCGATCTCGTCCAGCAGTTGGCCGGTGCAGCAGAACAGCCTGGCATCGGCGCGGCCGAAGGTTTCGATGAGGCGGCCGAAGGTGCTCGATTGTTGCGCATCGAAGAAGGCGAAGAGATAGCCGATGCCGGAGCGGGCGATGTCATAAGTGCCGACGCGGCCATTGTAGCGGGCGCTTTGGGTGCGCAGCAGATCGGCCAGCTGGTCCCTGGTGCGGGGAACGTCGGCAGCGGGCACCAGTTCGCGGTTGTATACGATGACGGCGGGCTCGAAGGTGAAGCCGAAGACCTCGTCGCGCCAGCGGGCATGCTCGGGTACGCGGGCGGTATCGGTTGATTGATGGGCGGCAGCACAGCCATCATTGGCGAGTTTCACCATATGATCGACGGATGACGAGAACACCAGATCGGCGATGGGCTGTTGCCGGTCGCAGGCCTCGCTGATGCGGGTGAAGAGGTCGTTGGTGAGCGTATCGACATAGGTGATGGACACGCCAGGATTGAGCGACTGGAAATCGCGGATCAGCGGTTCGATGGCGGCGATGTCGCCCGACCCCTCGATTTTCAGTTGCGTGGGCGCGGGCATGGCGGAGGGGAATTCATAGGTCTCGGCCCGCGCCGTGGACGCGGTTAAGGCCAACAGCATTGCAAGGATGAAGCGCATCATGCGATCACTGCCTTGAACACCAGGCGGGCGGCGAAATCGCCATCAACTGTTGTGGTGAAATCAAGCGAGGCGCTGTGATTTCGCGCCACGTCGGCGGCGATCGCGAGACCGAGGCCAAAACCGTCACCTTCAGCCGTGGCCCGCCAGAATCGCTTGGTGACGTGCGGGCGGTGCTCTTCCGGAATGCCCGGACCGTCATCGGCGATCTCGGCTGCCACGCTCGTGCCGTCTTGCCGGGCAGAGATGGTCAGCCTGGTTCTGGCGCCATGCTGGATTGCGTTGTCGATGATGTTGCGCAGGGCCTCGCGCAGGCTGACGGGATCGCCCTCGACCATCAGCGCTTCGGGGCCGAGATCGAGAGTGACGGCGATGTCGCGATCCATGGTGGCGGGGATGGCATCGCTCGCCGCCTGTTTCAGCACCTCGCGGAGATCGAGCGGTGCGGCAGTAATGCTGCGGGCGCGGTGGCTGACGAGTGTCTGGCTCAGCAACTGATTGGCGAGCCTGCCGATCTGCGCGGTGCGGGCGGCGACGCGTTCCAAGTGACGCTTGCGCTTGGCGGGCGAGGTCTCGGTCATCAGGAGATCGACCTGGGCCGAAAGGGCCGTGACTGGCGTGCGGATCTGGTGGGCGGCATCGTCAATCATGCGGCGGAGATCGTCCATGCGCTCTGACAGGCGCTGCATGAAGCGGTTGATGGCCTCGACAAGCCCGGTGATTTCCGGCGGAGCCTCGACATTGAGCGGGGTCAGGTCATTGGGCGCGCGGCTGACGAGGGCGGCTTCGATGCGGTGCAGCGGGTTCAAGGCATAGCGCACCGCCAGCGCCACGCCGAGCAAGGCGATGACCGACATGATGGCCAGCAGGGCCAGGGCGCGGAGCGTCAATTCGCGGGCCAGCGCTGCCCGCGCGCTCGTGGTGTGGGCGACGACGATCGAAGCCCAACCGGGAACTTCGGCGCCAGCCACGAACTGGCGGAGTGCGGCAATGCGCACCGGGTGTTGCTTGTAAGTTGCGTTCCACACAATCTCCGGCAATGGCGGCGCCCGCAAATCCTCCGTACCCGGAAGATCATCATAGCCGGTGAGGGTCTCGCCGGTTGGGCCAATGACGCGGTAATAGACGCGTTCCTGACGTGACACCGAGAGCGCATCGAAGGCCGAGACTGGAATGTCGGTGGTGATCTGGCCGTGCTCGACGCGCAGGGTTTCGCGGATCTGCAAGGCAGCGCCGACCAGCAGCTGGTCATAGGCCTCGTCGGCGGCGCGGGTGGCATAGCTCGATGCTGCATAGGCCAGGAGCCCGGTGCCCGCCAGCAGCACCAGCGAGATGGCTCCGACCAGACGCAGGAACAGCGACGGGGAGCTACGCTTCACGTTCCACCGCCTGATAGCCGAGTCCACGCAGCGTGCGGATTTCCATGCGCGCGGCATGGAGCTTGCGGCGCAAGCGGCCGACATAAAGCTCGATGGCGTTTTCGCCCGCGTCCTTGTCAAAGCTGAAGAGTTGATCGAGGAGTTCCGGTTTGGTGAAGACCTTTTGCGGGCGCAGCATGAAGACTTCGAGAAGCGCAATCTCGCGGCGCGTGAGTTCGCAAGGCCGGCCCGCAACCGAGACACTGCGCGACACTTGATCGAGCGTCACGTCACCCAGTTGCAACTGCGACACCGAACTGCCGCCGGAGCGGCGGAGCAGGGCGCGCACCCGGGCCTCCAGTTCGCGGAAATCGAAGGGTTTAGTCAGATAGTCGTCGGCGCCATAATCGAGCGCGCTGACACGGTCGTCGATGCGCGAGCGGGCGGTGAGGATGAGGACGGGAGTCTTGACGCCAGTGGCGCGGCAATCGGCGAGCACGGCCATGCCGTCTTTGCCCGGCAACATGACATCGAGAACGATGAGATCGTAGCGCTGCACCTTGATGGCGGCTTCGGCGTCAGGCCCTGTCTGCTGCCAATCGACGGCGTGGCCGAGGCGTTCCAGCCTTGCGACGATGGCCTCGCCCACGTCTACGGTATCTTCCACGACCAGAATGCGCATGGTGGCCAATCTGACAGGTGCATGACAGTTTTCAAGCCTAAGCATGGGCAAGAAGGGGCCGGTGCGGCTCCGCCAAATCCCGCATGAGACGGGACGGCAGATTCAATTGCAATGGGAGAAGACCATGATCAGACGTACATTCACCGCAGCCATTCTCGCTTTCACGATGGCGGCTGGAACTTTTGGGCTTTCGGCTCCGGCCTATGCCGTCAATGACCTGCGCATCATTGCACCGGCCAAGCCCGGCGGTGGCTGGGACCAGACGGCCCGCGCGCTGGCCGAAGTCATGACGGCTTCGGGTGCGACGGGGATCACCGTCGAAAACGTTCCGGGTGCAGGCGGTACGGTTGGCCTCGCCCAGCTTGTCGACCAGGAAAAGGGCAAGCCCAACGTGCTGATGGTCAATGGCCTCGTCATGCTCGGTGCTATTCTGACCAACCAGTCGGCTGTCAACCTCGGCATGACGACGCCGATCGCCCGCTTGACGGGTGAATATGAAGTGATCGTCGTTCCGGCCAGTTCCGAATTGATGACGCTTGCCGATCTTGCGGCCAAGATCAAGGCTGACGCGGGCAGCGTTGCATTCGGCGGCGGTTCGGCTGGCGGCACCGATCACATTCTTGCAGGCCTCGTCACCAAGGCGGCAGGCGGTGACGTGACGAAGCTCAACTACGTTCCCTTCTCAGGCGGCGGCGAAGCCTTGGCGGCCATCCTCGGCGGCCATGTGGTAGCGGGGATCAGCGGCTACAGCGAATGGTCCGGCCAGATCAAATCGGGCGAACTGCGCGCCTTGGCGATCTCGGCGCCGGAGCGCCAGGCGGGTATCGACATCGCCACCATCAAGGAGCAGGGGCTTGAGGTCGAACTCGCCAATTGGCGGGCGGTTGTCGCGGCACCGGGTCTCGATGACGCCGGCAAAAAGGCGCTGCTCGATGCGGTCGATGCCGCCGTCAAGAGCGATGGCTGGAAGAAGATCCTGGCCGAGAAGAACTGGACCGATCTCTATCTGGCGGGCGACGACTTCGCCAAGCTGATCGAAAAGGAAAACGCGCTGACCACAGAAATCCTGAAGACCGTCGGCCTCGTCCAGTAAAGCACGGCCGTGAACGTTCAACGCAGCATGTCCGTGGCCGGTCTGTTGATCGGCCTCGGACTTCTGGCGATTGCGGCGCTAATCGCTTTCGACGTCCCCGGCATGCGGGTGCCGCCCGTTCATGCCAAGGGTGGTCCGCGATCTTTTCCGCTGCTGGTGTCCTGCGGGCTGGCGATTTCGGGAGCGGTCATTGTCTGGCAAT